>JAFVDR010000164.1 GCA_017476165.1 Treponema sp.
AAAATAAAATATTTTTAGTGATATTACGACCGACTTCTCATAGAACTGCAGAGGAATCTTTGGGAGTAGAATATCTTGCATCGGTACTATTAGAAAAACGGATATGATGTTATCGATTATAGAGATGGAGATAGCCGTATAAATTTTGCACGTTATTCACGAACCATTATTGATACTATCGAAAACAATGCAGAAAATAATCCGTTGATAAAAACAACTGGACGATATACTACAGATGCGGCTATAAAAGCATTGGAAAAAGCCGAAATTGGAAAAGAGTATTATTTGGTTTGTGGCAGACATGCCGCAATAGTTAGAAAAACAGAAAATGATGATCTTGAATACTTAGAGCTTCAATCCAGTAGACAAAACGGATGGCAATATTTGGGTGACTTGGGATACAGAAAAAGTTATGTACGTGATATGATAAAATGGCGATTTGGTGCAGATGGAAAAACAATGCCGGATGCCAGAATGATTGACATTAATGATATTGCAAAAAATGAAGATGTCGTAAATCTGATGGGATTCATAAATACGAGGGAAGCAGAGCAAAGGAAAGGAACGGCAGGACATGAACGATGAAAAATTTTATAAGAAAGAACCAAACGACAAAATATGGTGGGTAGATGATCCAGAAACGATTGGGGAATATAAATTTACTTTTGACAAAAAGAAAATATACAATTTGTATGCTGATTATCCGCACAACATGAAGCCGGATGAAGTAAAAACTTTTGATGAAGAAAACAACAAATGGGCTGAGTATTTTTCTGATAGGAAATAACGATGGCTACGACATTGGATTTTACAATATCGGTAGATAACACTGACAAAATATTAAAAGACCTCGAAGAAGCCTGTGAAAGGGCTTTAGAGATATGCGGAGGTAAAGCCGAAACCTACGCAAAAAAGAATTGTCCAGTTGATACTGGATTGCTGAAAAATAGTATTACGCATGCAGTAGGTGGGCATACAACGTCTGTTCAGACTTATAAGGCTGATAGAGGTGATAAAACAGGATCATATTCTGGCACATTGGGAAAAGAAGGTGATCATACTGTTTACATCGGGAGTAACGTTGAATACGCCGAAAAAAATGAATTGAATCATAAAACAAAAAGTGGTTTCCTACGTAGTGCTATAGAAAATCATCGTGAAGAATACAAAAATGTTATTCAAAGTGAATTAAAAAAGTGAATATTTTTAGTCGGTAAAACCAGAAGTCACGAAGTATTGTGGCTTCTGTTTTTATATATACAAATCCTCATAGTGACGAGGTAATGTCACCGAAGAAATGGAGGTAAATTATCATATGGCAAAATTTGGACGTGCGGATATCCGTAAAATCATTGGTGAGGCTTGTACTGACGAGATGGAAAATCAGCTGATTGCTCTGCATCTTGGTGTTGTTGATCCTCTCAAGGACGAACTGAATAACATTAAAGCGGATGCCGCAAAGATTGAGAAACTCCAAAAGGAAGTGGAGAAGCTCAACGCCGAAAAGAAAGACGGCGAAGACTGGAAAGCCAAGTTTGAGAAGGAACACGCAGACTTTGGTGAGTACAAAACACAGGTTGAGAAGGATAAAGCGGCAGATACCATCAAGGGGCTTTATCGTTCACTCTTGAAAGAATCCAAGGTGGATGATAAGCGCATTGATTCCATCCTGAAAGTCACTGATTTCAGTGCCATGAAGGTGGATAAAGATGGAAAGCTTGAAGGTGCTGACAAGCTGTCCGAATCGATCAAAAATGACTGGAAGGACTTTATTGTCCAGACCCAGAAACAGGGCGCTGATGTTGAAACACCGCCAGAAAACCATGGTGGCAAAATGACACGTGAAGAGATCATGAAGATCAAAGACACGACAAAACGTCAGGAAGCCATCGCAAATAATCTTGAATTGTTTGGAGGTTAAAAATTATGGCAAAGGCAAATCTTACTAAATCTGCTCAGATTCAGACTCAAGCCCGTGAGCTTGACTTCGTTACTCGTTTTGCCAACAACTGGCAACACCTGCAGGAAATCCTTGGTATCATGCGAAACATTCTCAAGCCTGCAGGGACTACACTCAAGAGCAAGTATGCCGAACTCACTCTCCAGAGCGGTGTGGTTGGTGAAGGTGAGGAAATCCCTTATTCTCAGGCAACTGTAAAAACCAAAGACTACGCAACCATTAAGGTTGAGAAGTTTGCGAAGGCTGTGTCCATTGAAGCCATCAACGAGCAT
>JAFVDR010000165.1 GCA_017476165.1 Treponema sp.
AGATTCAGTTCAGTTATGGAAACTTGCATGATATCCTGATGGAAACACTTAATGACAGCATTGCCCTGAATGAATTCGAATCACAGGCTTTGATGCTTTTTGTCTGTGTGCTGCGCACTTCGTTTCTCAAGGAGGATTCTGAGCGAGAATTATCGTGCTATGAATGTGTAAATTCAAATTATAGCCATGGATATGGTTCTGCTGAGTTCATGCTGGATGAAAATGGCGGTGGCGGTGTTTTAAATGCATCTCTTGTTTCTGTGGGAATGAGGGAAGGTGATCTAAAGCATAAAGACTTGGTCGAAGCTCTTGCAAGGCATCGTCAGTTGGATCAGGAAGATGAGTCTGAGTGGGAAAATGATAATGTTGTCATTCCTCTTGCCCAGCGTCTTGTAAAGTTTCTTGAAGCTACGACAACGGAACTTGAGCAGATGGCAGCAGCGGCCAATGCTGCAAACAAAGCAAAAAGTGAATTCCTTTCGAGCATGTCTCATGAAATTCGTACACCAATCAATGCTGTTCTTGGATTGGACGAAATGATTCTTCGGGAAACAAAGGATGCAAACATAAAGGAATATGCAAGCAATATCCAAAGCTCTGGCAAAGTCCTTCTTTCTCTTGTAAATAATGTTCTGGATTTTTCAAAGATTGAAGCGGGGAAGATGGAGATTATAGAGGCTGACTATGATTTGTCTTCCATGATTAATGACATTCTGAATATGATTATGCCTCGTGCCAAAAAGAAAAATCTGGAACTTGTCGTAAATATTGATCCTACCATGCCTTATCGCTTAAATGGCGATGAAAACCGCATAAAGCAATGTGTCATTAATATTCTGACTAATGCTGTAAAGTATACAAACGAAGGCTTTATTGTCTTGAATATTGGATGGGAAAAACGTGATGACTTATCCATCACAATGAACATATCAGTATCTGATACTGGTATTGGTATGAAGAGCGAAGATTTGCCGCGCTTGTTCTCTCCCTTTGAGCGTATGGAGGAAATGAGAAACCGTAGTATCGAGGGAACAGGTCTTGGACTCAATATTGTAAAGAAACTTTTGTTCCTGATGGATTCTCAGCTTAATGTAAAAAGTGAATACGGCAAAGGAAGCGAATTTTCATTTTCCCTCACCCAAAAAATTGTTGACTGGGCTGCTATGGGCAACTTTAATGAACGACACAAGCAGAATATTGAGCAAAAAGAGTATCAAGAAAGTTTTCAGGCCCCTACTGCTTCTATACTTGTTGTTGATGACATTTCTGTTAACTTGTCTGTCATTTGCGGTTTGCTTAAGAAAACTCGCATTCAGATTGAAACAGCAAGCAGCGGAAAAGAATTCATTGAAAAAGCCCGTCATACTAAATATGACATATTGTTTGTTGATCATCAAATGCCAGAGATGGATGGAGTAGAGGCATATCACCTGCTCAACGACTGTCCAGACAATGCATGCGAGCAGACTCCTGCAATTGCCTTGACGGCTAATGCTGTTTCTGGCGCAAGAGAAAATTACATTAAGGAAGGATTTACCGATTACTTGAGCAAGCCTGTTGCTAGTGAAGAACTTGAAAAAATGATAGTAAAATATCTTCCTGCTGAAAAAGTATTGCATAAAGGTGATGCTGGATTTGTTGATTCAAAAGAAGAACATTCTTCTGAACCATCATCTGTATCCATTGATTTGGCTACGTTCTTCTTTAAGCGTTTTAAAATCGATATAAATGATGCCTTGAAATTTTGTGGCGGCATGGATAACTTTATGTCTGTGGCGGAAAATTTTTATGAGATGATAGAAGATCAGGCTGAAAAGATTAAAAAATTTGCAGAAGAGCAAAATTTTCGGGAATATACGGTTCAAGTTCATGCCCTGAAGAACTCTGCACGGCTAATGGGAGCTCAAGATTTGTCCAATAGATCCCTGTATCTTGAAAAATGTGGAAATGAAAAAAATTTTGATGAAATACAAGCTCTGACTCCTAAACTTGTAGAAGATTATCTTGCTTATAAGCCGCTCATCGGAGCTCTTTTAGGAAAGGAAACGGGAACCTGTACGGTAAAAGAAGACACTCGAGAGGAAATTTCACAGAAGGACTTGCAAGATGCACTTTCTGCACTAAAGGATTTTATCATGGCTTTTGATTTTAACAATGCTGACAATATCATTGCGATGCTGGAAGAATACCGCATGCCGCATGATTTCCAGAACAAGTATGAAAAAATCAAGCATAGCCTCAAAGCTGTGGATCATGATGCTCTGATGGAATTGTTGGCATAAACGATGCGGAAAGGCTCCTATTTTCCGTATGTTTTTTCTATATCCATGATCTGGTCGCGAAGGGCTGCAGCCTGTTCGTAGTCCAATCTGTCGGCGGCTTCCATCATTTCTTTCTTTAGAACCTCGATAAGTTTGTGCCTTTGAGACGGAACAAACAGATTGGCCTCCTTTTTTATTGCCTTTATTTCCACTTCTGCAGTTGCAGCAGCTTCTGCTTTTTGGTGCTCCAGAATGTCTTCAATTGCCTTTGAAATTGTTTTAGGTGTAATGTTGTGTTCTTTGTTGTATGCCTCTTGAATTTTTCTTCGACGCTTGGTCTCGTCAAGGGCTTCTTTCATTGCATCACTCATCCTGTCTGCATACATGACAACCTTGCCTTCTGCATTACGGGCTGCACGTCCTATAATTTGTATGAGGGATGTCGTACTTCTTAAAAAACCTATTTTATCAGCATCAAGAATGGCAATGAATGAAACTTCTGGCAGGTCAATGCCTTCCCTCAAAAGGTTTATGCCAATCAAGACGTCAATTTCCCCAGTTCTAAGACTTTTTAGGATTTCTACTCTTTCAAAAGTATCAATCTCAGAGTGAATGTATTTTACCTTCATGCTAAGACCTGTCAGATAGTCTGTCAAGTCTTCTGCCATTTTCTTTGTCAGAGTAAGAATCAGAGAACGCTCTTTCTTTTTTATGCGTTCCTGAACTTCTTTATAGATGTCCTGCATCTGGCCTTCTGTTGGGCGGACATCAATAAGAGGGTCTAAAAGACCTGTTGGACGGATGAGTTGTTCTACTGTTTGTGTCGATTTTTGCAGTTCTTCTTTACGTGGTGTGGCTGTGACAAAAATGACTTGATTCATTTTCTTTGTGAACTCATCTGCCTTAAGCGGTCTGTTGTCCAGCGCACTGGGAAGTCTAAAACCAAAGTCGATAAGGTTTTGCTTTCTGCTTCGATCTCCTTCATACATTGCCCCTATTTGCGGAACAGTAACGTGTGCTTCATCTATCATGCACAGAAAGTCATCGGGAAAGTAGTGCAGCAATGTTGCTGGGGGATCACCGTGCTTGCGTCCTGCAATGGGACCTGAATAATTTTCAATGCCAGAACAGTATCCCATTTCCTTCATCATTTCAATGTCATAGGTCGTGCGGGTTTTTAATCGTTCGGCTTCAAGCATCTTGCCTTGTGTCCTCAGCTCTTCCACGCGGTTGTTCAGTTCTTCTGTAATTCTTTGTGCCGCCGTTGTCAGCATTTCCTGAGGAACGACAAAATGTTTCGCCGGGTATAATTGCAATTCATCAAGTTCTTCTATAGTTACTCCTGTAATGACATCAAAACGGACAATTCGAGCAATTTCATCAAAATCAAGTTCTATTCTGTATGCTTGGTCTGTTTCCATATATGGAGGAAACACATCCATGGTGTCTCCCCGTATTCGGAATTTGCCCCGCTCCAAAATCATATCATTGCGCTGATATTGCACGGAAATAAGTTTGCCAGCGAGTTTGTGAATGTCGAGTTCCTGTCCTTTTTCTATATGGGTACGCATTTCTTTGTACAGATCTGGCATGCCTAAACCATAAATGCAACTGACAGTGGAAACTATGATGACATCCCTGCGCTCCATGAGGCTGTAAGTTGCAGCAAGACGAAGTTTGTCAATTTCTTCATTGATGGAGGCATCTTTTTCTATGTATAAATCCCGTGCCGGAACGTATGCTTCTGGCTGATAATAATCATAATATGAAACAAAATATTCAACGGCATTGTTTGGAAAAAAAGTCTTGAATTCTCTGTAAAGTTGAGCAGAAAGGGTTTTATTGTGACTTATGATGAGTGTCGGTTTTTGGACAGCTTCGATTATTTTTGCCATCGTAAAGGTTTTACCTGAGCCGGTAACACCTTTCAATGTCTGGTACCTGTCTCCGTTTAGGATTCCATCCGCAAGTTTTTTAATTGCCTGCGGCTGGTCTCCCGATGGTTCATATTCTGAAACGACTTGAAACTTCCTCATGGCTATATTGAAGTGCCTGAAGCTTCTCCCTCAAGGACAACAGTTAGCTGTTCATATTTTTGATTGCGATATACTGTTACAGTTACTGTATCTCCAGGCTTTTTGTTTTCCAAAGCACTGTAATAGTCTGCAAGCTTTGCTATTGGAATGGAATCTATTGCAGTAATGATGTCGCCACCAAGGTAAATTGTCTGAGGATTAAAGGAAAGTCCATATTGGGTTGCTTTTGTACCTCCCTTGATGCCAGCCTTTTCTGCTTCACTTCCTGAACGAACCTTGCTGACAATCATTCCTGTAGAAATTCCATATCCGACATAGTTAGCAATTCTGTTTGTATTCTGAACAAGAGATACAAGCATGACACCTCTGTTTACTTTTCCATATTTGATTAAATCGGCAACAACTCGACGTGCTGTAGATACGGGAACTGCAAAGCCAACTCCACTTGAAGAACCGCTTGACGAATAAATGATTGTATTGATGCCTATCATTCGGCCCTGACTGTCCAGCAGAGGACCTCCAGAGTTTCCTGGGTTGATGGCAGCGTCAGTCTGAATCATGTCACGTATGATGACGTTTGTGCTTTCCTGAATAGGTCTGCCCAATCCAGAAATGATGCCTGTCGTCATGGTACGTTCCAAAGCGAATGGATTTCCTATTGCAATGACTTTTTGTCCTACCTTTAAATTCGTGCTGTCGCCGAATGAAATTGTTTTAAGCTCTACAGTGGACGGAGGATCAAACTTTAAGACTGCAATGTCGCTTTCTTTGTCCTGTCCAATAACATGACCTTCATAGGATGAGCCGTCAGCAAGCGAGATTGTTATTGTTGATGCATTTTCAATGACATGTACGTTCGTAATGACATAGCCCCTCTTGTCAATGATGGAGCCTGAACCGGAACCACTCTGGGTTACGACAGGTTCATAGAACCAGTTGTAGCCCATGACTTGTGTGGTAATGTTTACGACTGCTTCGTTGCAGCGTTCGTAAACTGAAATGTTCTGTGCTTCATCCTGAGTGTATGCAGAAGATTCGTTGATTACCTGTAAAACAGGCGTGTTTGTTTCCAAAACAATATCTTCTTCTATAGATAAAGATTGATTGTCTAGTTGTACTTCAGGTAACGCTGAGCTGGTCTTTTTTTCTGCCTTATGTTCAGATTTTGAATTATTTTTATTGCATACAAATGCTGTTGTTCCTGCAGCAAGTATTGCGACTAATATCGATATTCTTAAGACTTGTTTTCCTGAATAAAGTTTCATTCTATTAATATAACAGCATTTAGCATCTATGTCAAAGCTTTACATAAACGCTTTACATAAACGGAGAAAACAGCTTGCACAAAGACCAGAAAGCTCTTTTTATGATGCTTTTCTGATCAAAATATTCTTTTGTTACAGGCATGGAAATCTTTCTGTCGCGTTCAAAAATGCTTTCGCAGCGGCCTGTGAATTTTTCATCATAAAAAATAATGTTTTCTTCGTAATGAAGCGAAAAACTTCTGTTGTCGATATTTGTACTTCCTAACGAAGCTATTTTTTTGTCTACCGTTATCATCTTTGAATGGATGAATCCTGGATACAGGTAAAAATGTACTCCATCTGCACACATTTCACGAGCAAACTCAAAGGAGGCCGCTTTCATGTAGAATTTATCCCATGTGCCTGGAATGATAATGTGGACATTCACGCCCGTGTATGAAGCGATTTTGAGGGCATTGTAGAATTCTTCGTTCGGTGTAAAGTACGGAGTTTCTATGTATACATTTTTTTTTGCACTCATTATCATGCGAATGAAGGAATCTTCAATATTTGCCTTTTGGGCATTATTTGGTCCGCAGGCAAGTACTTGTGTTGGAATGTGCTGTCTTCCGAATACTGTTTTGAGCAGTTTTTCTTCGTCTTCAAATTCCGAAATTTCAGTAAGGCTTGTAATGAGCGATACAGGAAAGTACTGAGCTGCTTCTTGCAAGGTCTTTGTTCTCTTTATCCATGCATCTTGGGAGTACCAGTCGGTCAAGAATGTTGTCTGCATGTCAAAGACACAGCTTCCAGTCAAACGAATTGCTGTATCACGCCAGTTGAGCTTGTAGCGTTTGCTCTGATTTTGATATTCATCTCCTATGTTGATGCCTCCAATATAGGCAATTCTGCTGTCAATGACGGTGAGTTTTCTGTGATTACGGTAATTGAGCGTGAGTGGAAGTCCTAGCCGTATTTGAAAGAAAGGTCGTGCTCTTCCTCCTGCATTGTTCAGCCGTCTGAAAAAACGAGTGCTCGTTCTGATGGAACCAAAATCATCATAGATGAGTTTGACTTCAATGCCTTCTTGTGCTTTCTGGCACAGAATGTCCATTATACGGTTGCCGATGGCATCTGAATGGAATATAAAGTATTCCATATTGATGGAATGACGTGCCTTTTGCAGTTCTGTGCATAGATCGTCGAAGAATTCTTTTCCGTAGCAATAGATTGTTGAATTGCTGTCTGCAAATGAAAGGAGGCTGTTTCCTTTCCTCAGGTTCATATCCATCAACGGATAGAAATTTTTTATGACGTGGTTGGGAATGTGTGCCCTGTTTTCGCTTAAAATGCGTTTTTGCATGTCGCGCAACGGCTTTGTGATGTTGTCTGCTGTTGTGTTGACTTCCTGCATTCTTCGGGTTCCCGTAAAAACATGACCGCTGAACAGGATGTACAGGATGATTCCTATGCCGGGAAGCAGATACAAGACCAAAAGCCAAACAAAACGTCGCCGAGCCTCTTTTCGTTCAAAAAAAAGGACAAAAAACATGAAGAGGAATGTTGCTGCTGAAATGACGACTTTTATAATAGAAAGCATAGGATTCCTTTTTCAAATTATATAGAATATTTTATAGTTTGGCTACTAAAGTGTTTTTATTTAGAGCATTTCATGTTCCAAAAAACTGAAATAGTCTGACTTTGTAAGTATGATGTGGTCTAAAAATGCTATGCCCAGTATATCTGCAGCATTTTTTATGGCTTTTGTACTTTCTATATCAGCTTTGCTTGGCATGCAGGCTCCATACGGGTGATTGTGGCTGCATATTACTGCCGATGCATGTTCTGCAATGGGATCTGAAAATATTTCCCGGGGATGTATAAGCGTTTTGTCGATTGTTCCTATGGAAATGACCCTGATTTTCAGTATTTCGTGTGCTCCGTTTAAGGACGTGCAGATGAAATGTTCTTTGTTTTCCATGGCATAATGCTGAATGTATGGGATAATGTCATGAGGTTTGTTTATGACAGCCTTTAAGTATGCATTTCTCCTTCGTCCCAGTTCCAGGGCTGCCGCTACAGCCAGTGTTTTTGAGGTTCCCATGCCTTTGATGTCCTTTAGGTTTTTGATGAGGTTGTCCTGATTGCTGAGGTTCATGACCGACATTACTTTTTTTGAAAGTTCCTGAATGGGCATGTTTTGTATTCCCGAACCGAGCATGAGCATGAGTAGTTCAGAGTCGCTGGGATAACTGATCCCATTTTTCAAAGTAAGTTCCCGAATGTCAGGATGAGAGCGTTTTGTTGTGTAATCTGATTCTAAGCATTCCATATCTATTTATATATCCGTGATTATGTGTTTTCGTCACTATAACAACAAAAGTTTTTGAAAACAAATCAAATGAATGAGCCTTTTTTTTAGTCCATTACTTTTGCAACAGTCTTGCAAGAACGTCATTTCTTTGCAGTTCTTGAGATGAAGTTTGACCTGTTTTAAAAACTTCGTCTTGACTTTTGAAAGTGCCTTGGATGTGTGTTCAGTTTCGTCAGGATGAAAATCTTTCTTGTCCCAGTAGCTTTATGTCTTCTATTTCTGTTTCTATCTCTTGATAGCTGTCAGGCCGAGAGACCTTC
>JAFVDR010000166.1 GCA_017476165.1 Treponema sp.
AACAGGACATTGTATCGCACACTTTGTACGAACTCCTGAAGATGCAACGGGCACACAACGGGCGATGGCAGTCAACAGCCGCCACAAGCCGAGCACTCATAGCATTGAACGATTACATCAAGAGCAATAAACTTGAGCAGTTGGACTTTACGGCGGATGTTCTTTTAAACGGCTCAAATGTGTTGAGAGGTCAATTCAAGGGAGTTGATGCCCAGCCGATAGAAACAACACTGACTCCAAGGGACAGCACGATAAATGCAACCTTTAGCAAGACGGGAACAGGAACACTGTATTATACGGCATCAATGAAATATGCACTTCCTGCGGAGCGACAGACTGCACGCGACGAAGGTCTTTGCATTTACACAGAAATTACAGACGTAAAGACAGAAAAGCTCGTAAAGGAAAATGAATTGATAGCAGGAAACGTATACCGAGAAAAAGTAATCGTTTCTTCACGAATCAGGGCAGAATACGTAGCAGTAAGGGTTCCAGTTCCTGCCGGATGCGAGATTTTAAATACGGCATTCGTTACAACTGGAACGCTCGAAGAAATTCCAGAAGAGCCTACCAGTGCAAGAAAACTATCCTATACAGGAGGTCTTTCTTACAAAGGAATATATGATGCTGAAATGCAATTCTTCTGGGATTACTTTCCGGCAGGAATGCAGCAGGTTGAATTCCAGTTTAGGGCAACACGTAAGGGCGAATACCACACCCCTTGCACGACTGCAGAATGCATGTATGAAGAAGAAATTTTCGGAAGGACAGACGGAAAAGTCTGGACTGTAAAGTAACATGAACATGCACACAGTCCTGTTATTTGCACGGCATTTTTTTGTGCTGTTGGCAATACCACTTTACTCTGTATCATGCAAAGAAATCAACAGGACAGTTGCATACACTACATTTGAAAAACGTGGCAATGCCTGCATCTTCGAACTACCAGATGAAGCATTGTCACTTACTATAGAAAATGTTCCGTTGGATTCAACGGTATACATAACAAAAACCAATGAAAGCCCAAACGTAATTCCAAAAGACCGTGCACAGTATCTTACCGCAGTACAAGGCATTACGCTGAATGCAAAACAAAACAATCGGGTGGCAGAAACATTCTTAACGGCTCCCAGTTCAGACTTTACTCCTCCAAAGACGTTCACAAAATATGAAAAGGTAGTGAACTTTGATAAAAAAGCTGAACGAACTGAAAGAAAAACAAAGAAACTAGCAGAAAAGGATTATTGCATCGGAAGCCAAAAAGACATATACGTTGATGTCAATTCTGAAATGAGCATTTACAAAAAAAAATCTGCACACTTTGCAGCACAGGGCATACACTGCTCCGTATGGATAATCGATGACTACAATACTGAACAGCTACAAAAATCAGCATCCATTCTTGCAAAAGCCTTTGACAGCATGTATCAGACAATCAGATCTTTTTTTGGAAATGAATCTGATGAAATGTTCTGCAGCTATAATGGAAGATATTTTGAAATGAAACACATGAAATACGTCAGCAGTACTGGTACAAAAGTAAACATTGTACTGTATGACATTGGCATGAAAAACAATGGCCTGGTAGGCTATTTTTCTTCAAAAGACTATTTTCCCCAAGGAAAGGACTATGCAAGCGAAATGCTTACCTATTCCAATGAAGGAAAATATATATACATTGATTCTCAATGGGCAGAAGCTGATGCCAATATATGTTGTTCAACGCTCGCACATGAATTTCAGCACATGATTCAATACAATCAAAAAACGATCATTCACGGACAAATTCCCAATGACTCCTTTAATGAAATGATGGCCCTTTTATGTGAAAACATGATGCAGCAAACTCCGGAAAACAACAATCTAAACTCCAGACTGGCACTGTTCAACACAGGATATGCAGACTGCGGACTTGAATATCGTGGAGAATCACACTATCATGCCATGCTTTCGTATGCAGTGGCATACACATTCGGGGCATGGCTGCTCAACACATGCCAAAAAGGTTCACTCATACACAATATGGCAACAAATCCGTATTCTGACATAAAGGCAATAACGCATGCAACGGGAAAAAACATTGCAACACTCCTCAAAGAGTTTTCAATAGATTGCGTGTGCAAGTCTCAAACAAATGCATACATGTGGAATGTGCATAAAACGGAATATGATACAAAAGGCTACAAATATGACGGTCCTTCATGCTATCCATACAATGCACACCATGACATACGTCCCTACGGCATTGTCCTGATAAAGATTGGCAAAGCAGAAGACACGACAATATCACTGAAATTCAATCGGAAAGAATTTCCGCAAAAAGAGCATACATACATAGTTATCGAATAAACCTGTTTCCCACAAAAAACTAAGGCTATCAGAAAATCTAGCAGTCTTTCTTTAAGCCAAACGGTATAGTGTTAAGCAACGTTCAATAAAACCGCCCGAAATTCCGTCCCTTGGCGTATCCGTCAATTCAAGCCTAAATTATTCTACCCATTCACCGCGCATTTTAAAAGGGGTAATCTCAATGTTCCAGGGAAGCAGATTTTTCCAGCCCTCGGAGGTTTGGGCGTAAGGAGCCTTTTCAAACAGGCAGCGGAGATAATCTTCCGGATTTTTACTGTTGGCTTTTGCGGTTTCAATCAATGTAAACATGAAGCAGGTGCTTCTGGCTCCGATTCCACTGCCAGAAAATAAAAAATTTTTTCTTGCCATTACAAAAGGTTTTACTGCGCGTTCTGCAGCATTCGTATCCGGTGTCAAAGCGGAGCCTTAAGAAATCAGCTTCAGAGATTTTCTTTTCCCTGAATAAATTCCGTAATTTATTTTCAGATTCTTTTCTCTGGAGTTCCTGTTTTTGCTTTTCAATGAGTTTGAGGGCTTCTTCTAATGTTTCAGGAACAATGTCTTTCATATTTAAATTTTAGCATTTTTAAAAACTTTTAAAAAGCCCTTTTTAAAAGAAAAAGTTAAAAAACTGCAGCAAATTTCATCTCTTCATGTGCACGCCAGAAGTCAATCCCGGACAGCAGCATCATAAGCTGCTCGTTCGTAATTTCGCGGGCTGCCGCTTCCGTATTTGGCCATGGCCAGGTTGCCCTTTTAAGCCGTTTCTGTGCAATCCAAAAACCGGTTTTGTTCCAGAAAATCACTTTCAGGAGTTTATGATTCTTGTTACAGAAAAGAAAAACTGATTCACTGA
>JAFVDR010000167.1 GCA_017476165.1 Treponema sp.
AACGCTTTCATTTATTCCGCTGTACATTCAAAATGTATTCAGAACATCGGGCGGTTATTTCATGGGATTGTCTTCGGAGACCGTAGAAAGTCTTCCTGTTACGACCTATATGGTGGGCATCATGGTTGCCATGTTTTTTACGCTTTTTTTGATGAAACAGGTTTCTGTGCGCAAGCGGTATGTCATTATGTCTTCCATATTCATAGCTGGTTCTTTGTTGACCATCTTTTCAAAGGACATCCTTCTGTTCTCGGTATCGCGCCTTATATCAGGATTCGGCTTTGGCGGTGTTCTGCTGAGTACGTCGTCCCTTGTCATTGAATACACCAGTTCCCGCACGCGGAGTGCTGGCTTTGGTACTAATGCAGCTGCATTTGCTTCTGCTTCCATTTCATCCATACCGATAGGTGGTGTGGTTGTAAATAAATTTGGATATGAAGCTGGCATCATCGTTTCAATTGTATTTGCCTGTGCATTCTTGATTTTTGCCCTGAGTTGCTTGCCTGAAAAAAAGCGTGCTGTTGCCAAAAAGAACGGCAAGATTGTAAAGGTTCGCAATGTTACTGTAAAAGATTTTTTCAGGGTGTTCTTTTCAAGACACATCCTTACTTACATTGTCTGCATAAACATACCATTCCAGATTATTTACTGGGGATTGTTCCAGTTCCTGTTGCCTTTGTACATGAGCGACACGCTGAAGCTTTCTCAGGGAAACATTGGACGAATTCTTGGCATTTTCAGTGTCATCAGCCTGTTTGCTGCTTCTGTCAGTCGTCTTTCTGACAGGGTAAAAAATGATAAGCTGCTCATTGCACTGGGTGCATGCTGTGCTGGAGTTGCCATGATTGCATTTGGCTATGGTTCGGGTGGATTCATCATGTTCATTGTCATTATGATTGCAATGGGCATAGACAATTTGTTCATAGATTCCATAGAGGAAGTATATCTTGAATCCGGACGCATTAAGCATGTTTCAGAAGAAAATCTTCTGCAAACATATAAAGTCATAGAAAAAGTGCTTTCTGTATTTATACCTTCGTTTACCAGTATCATCATTGCAACATCGGGCTTCAATAAGAGCCTTATGGTAATTGGGCTTTATTCTGCTATAGGTGCAAGCCTGTTCTTGCTGCTCGGTAAAAACGGAAGATGGGGGAAGAAAAATGAAAAATAACGGTCTTAGGCATCTTTGTATCATTTCATTCGCTTTGTTTTTCTTGTTCAGCGTGTGCAGTTGTTCTGCGGGGCTTTCTTCTTCAAACTACTGGAAAGGTGTTGAAAAAGAAACAGAATGGGTAGAACGAAAATATAAGCCTTCCAAACTTATTTCTGTTGAAAAGCTTTCTGAAAGTCAGTCTGATTTATCTCAACGGCCTGTAGCTGCATTTTTAAAGGATGATTCTAAAAAATTCAGAATAGGTGTTGTCATTTCTGGAGACTACTGGGAATTTTTTGAAAACCTGAAAGGTTTGGTAGAAGGGTTTTCAAGCATAGACTGGGCCAATCGCGTCTCAGTTCCTTCTTCTTTTTCTCATTGTGAAGAACTTATTTCCTGGTTGAGCGGTAAAAAATACAGCGACTACATAGAATTTGTACCCGATTATTTTGTGAACATAGACTGGGGTGACAACACCGACGAACTGATAGAGAAATATTTTACCTACAGACCGGATGTTGATGTCATTATTGCATATGGGGGCAAGGCTGCAAAAACATTTTATGACATGAAGTCTTACCCGATACCTGTGTTTTCAGATGCAATTACAGACTGTATAGAAGCTGGTGTTACGCTGTCAAACGATGATTCTGGAAAAGATTTTTTTTCAAATAAGATTGATCCTGAAATTTTCAAGCAGCAGGTACGGTTGTTTCATGATATGGTGGGCTTTAAGACGCTTGGAATTATCTACGGAAACAATGCAGACGGCATTCTTTACGGGGCTGTCAATGATGTTGAGGCTGTCGCCCGTGAACGTTCTTTTGAGATTATACGCGATACAAATGTCAAGGAATACATGGACAACGATACTCCTGAATTGTATTTGGCGGCACTACGGCGCATCGCAACAAAAGCCGATGCTGTTTACATTGGTGCATCTACTGCCGTTACGGAATACGATATCATGCCTGAAATTGTTTCCATTCTAAATCAGGCACAAAAACCTTCGTTTTCTCTTGAAGGAACAATACGTGTCAAAGACGGTATTTTGTTCAGCCTGTCATCGAGTGGTCTTACACGATCAGGCATTTGGATGGCAACCAAGATTTCCCATGCGTTTGCCGGTGCAGTGCCTCGTTCTCTTAGCCAGCATTTTGAAAACATGTATTCTGTTGCTGTCAATTTGGATACAGCAAAAAAAATTGGATTCAAGATGCCGCTTGATTTGCTTGTAAACTCCGATGAGTTTTATGTTGATGTTGACGGAACAATCGTTCAATATGGTACTGACATTCAGCCACATAGTACTCGGCAGGCTTTGACACCTAAAAAAAGAAGCGATAGCAAAAAATACAGGATTGCTGTTGTTGAAAGTGGAGATGGCGACTATTGGGAGTTTACGGAACACTTGAAGGGCATTATAGAGGGCTTGAAAACAAACCGATGGATAAAACAGGGTCTCGATTTGTCACGAGCTCATAGCACCAATGACATTTATGAACTTCTTGCAAGTACTGACTACAGCGATTACATTGAATTTGTGCCTGAATATCTTGTAAAGTTGGACTGGGGAAGTCATTCGGAACGGTTCAAATCCTTTTTTGCAAATGGTAAGCCTGATGTCGATCTGATTATTGGTTTGGGTGGTGTTGCTGGAAAGTTGCTTTCTACAGAAAACCGATATGACATTCCTGTTCTGCTTGATGGCATTACTGATCCTGTGGGCTCTGGCATTGTCTATTCCGTGTCAGATTCTGGCAAGAACTACCTGACGTGTCGTGTTGACCGAACGCAGTATCAGCGCCAGATTCAGCTCTTTAAGGAATTTACGGGATTCAAAAAACTTGGCATTGTCTATGGTGATGATGAGTACGGTAGATTGTACAGTGCCGTAGGTGATGTTGAACTGATGTCTTTAAAGCTTGCGTTTGATATCGTTAAAAATACTAATGTAAAGGAATCCGTTGCAAAAGATACCGTTGACCTGTATCTGAATGCGTTGCGCGATGTTTGTTCCCGCTGTGATGCCGTCTACATCGGGGCATCTACAGCTGTAACGGAATATGACATCATGCCGCAGATTGTTCAAATCATTCAGGAAGCCGGTATTCCTTCTTTTGCCTTGGAAGGAG
>JAFVDR010000168.1 GCA_017476165.1 Treponema sp.
ATGACAAAATGTCTAACACAAACTGTCTGAAAACAACTGAACGCTGCTGTTATTTGTTCAAATAGTTTTCTTCATACGCTTTCTGGATATCGGCAGCAACCTGTTTTGCAGTGCCAGAACCATTGAGCAATGACTGAAGTTCAGTATTGCACACAGACCATACCGCAGGATCAACATACGAATCATATATTTCGCAAGGAGTTGTATCTACATAAGAATATTTGTAGAAATCCTGATCGACACGGTCAAACTTGCTCAGGTCAACAGAAGCAACTCTGGTCAAACCGCCAAGAGCATACTTTGATGCAACAAAGTTGGCGAAATCAGGTCCTGTCAGTTTGTAGGCAAGATCAATGCAGGCCTTAAGCTTTTCTGGATCATTGGCAAGCTTTGCATTAAATGCAATACCATATCCAAGTCCTATGTTCTGTCCCTTAGGATTATATGTTGCATCAGCAGGCTGTGGCAGGACAGCAAATGCAATGTTGTTGTATTTTTCAGGATTGTCTTCTTTCAAGGTTGCAGCAATGTAGGATTCATCCCAGTTGCCTCCTATGAATGCAGGTGCATCACCAGCAATAAAATATTCGCGTGCATCTTCATTCGTTACGCTGTTAAAGTCTTTGTTGAAAATGCCACTCTGAAACAGTTTTGCCGTATAATCCAGAGCCTTTACGAATGGCTCATCCGTAAATTTTGCCCCACCTTTGTTTATAATTGACTGGAACCAATCGGAACCAGTATAGCGGTCTCCAAGAGTACTCAGGAAGTCTGAGTTTGCCTGCCACTGACCTCCGTTGCCGAATGCAATGGCATATTCCTTTCCATGCTTTTTAAAGTAATCGTTCGCTTTCTTTACATCTTCCCACGTTGCAGGGAATGAATCAAATCCAGCTTCCTTCCACAAGGCTTTGTCATAAATGACAACAGTACACGTACCGCCCGTCAGACATGGCAGTGCATACACCTTGTCTCCATCCTTAAACGGTGTAAAATAAGACGTATTGTAATCTGCATAATATGGCGAAGCCTTTATAATGTCCGTCATATCCATTATAAGCCCCTGTTTTGCCCATGATTTCGTGTTCATACCCTGAAGAAGGAACACGTCAGGCAAATCTCCAGCAGATGCCATTGTTGCAATCTGCGTTTTATATTCATCGTTTGCAAGAACATTCTGATTCAGCTTTATGTTCGGATTTGCCTTAATCCACTCTGCAATCATGGTACGGAAACCATCAGAACCACCGTTACCCAATGATTCCTCCGATGTAGAATAATGCATCAACTCTATCGTGCCGGAAAATCCATCCTTTGCTCCTGTCGAACTACCTGAGTCAGAAGCCTTTTCCGAAGATTCGCTGCAACCTGCAAGCAGTAATGCTGCAGCAGCTGCGCCCATTGCCATAGCTTTCATCATTTTTTTCATTCTTTCCTCCATATAACCTAAAAAAAACAATAAATTAAGTAAACATTTACCTTAAGTAAACAACTTAGCATAACTTATTATAAGCCAGTTATTTTTTTTTGCAAGAGAAATTTTTGAAGTTTTTTAGCTCATGCATTTTTGCTCCAGTACGCTAAAATACAAGAATCAAACAAAAATCAGCTTTACAGCTAAAACGTTTCATGTTAGAATAAAGCTAACTACAACGTTTTCGTAGCAGTTCAATCTACTACACGATTAATCAAAACAGCGGACATTCCAATTAGGAGGAAACTATGAAATTCGGTAATTTCGATGATGTGAACAGAGAATACGTCATTAATACCCCGCTCACACCTTATCCATGGATCAACTATCTTGGAAATGAAAAGTTCTTTTCACTTATTTCCAACACCTCAGGAGGATATGCATTCTTTACCGATGCCCGCCTCCGCCGACTCACCCGCTACCGATACAATGACATTCCGTTAGACACAAACGGACGATACCTGTACATAAAAGACGGAGACACAATATGGAACCCCGGTTACAAGCCAATGAAAACAAAGCTTGATTCCTATGAATGCCGCCACGGTTTTGGATATACGAAAATTTCTTCTTCAAAGAACAATCTTTCTGCAGACGTACTGTACATGGTTCCTAACGGAGAAAACTGCGAAGTTGAAATGCTCACCATAAAAAACAACAGCAATGACATAAAGTCAATTTCCGTTACATCTTTTGTTGAATGGTGTCTGTACAATGCTTCAGACGACTGCCAGAATTTTCAGAGAAACTTTTCAACAGGCGAAGTTGAAATTGAAGGCAGCGCAATCTACCACAAGACAGAATACCGTGAGCGCAGAAACCACTTTACCTTTTACAGCGTAAACGAACCGATTGCAGGCTTTGATACAGACAGAGAATCGTTCATGGGACTGCACAATGACCTTGCAACACCTGACACCATTCTTGCAGGAAAAAGCAACAATTCTGTTGCCGACGGTTGGTCTCCAATTGCAAGCCATAGACTGGAATGCACGCTTAAACCGGGAGACAGCAAAACATACATATTCGTACTCGGATACATCGAGAATGATGAAGACAAAAAGTTCATTCCTGCAGAAAAAGCTCAAAAAGGACTACTCCGCACCAATACGGCAAGCGGCATAATCAACAAGGAAAAAGCGTATGCACTGCAGGAAAAATTCAATACACCTGAAAAAGTACAGGCAGCCTATGACACATTGAAAGCATTTTGGGACGAAACGCTTTCTCACTTTGTCATCAAGACAGGAGATGAAAAGCTTGACCGCATGAGTGTATGGAACCAGTACCAGTGTGTCGTTACATACAACTTTGCGCGTTCCGCATCATACTTTGAAAGCGGCATTGGCCGGGGACTCGGTTTCCGTGATACATCACAGGACATGCTCGGTGCAGCACACCAGATGCCAAAATCAAGAATACGTGAACGCCTGTATGATGTAGCAGCAACACAGTTCGAAGACGGTTCTGCCTACCACCAGTTCCAGCCACTCACAAAGCGCGGAAATGCAGACATCGGTTCAAACTTTAATGACGATCCACTCTGGCTTGTACTCGGCGTAGGAAACTACATTAGGGAAACCGGCGACACAGACTTCCTCAAAGTCGATGTACCGTTTGACAACAGCGAAACAAACAAGGCAACCATGTTCGAGCACTTGAAGCGCTCTTACAACTACATTCCAAACCACATGGGTCCTCACGGACTGCCTCTTATTGGACGTGCTGACTGGAACGACTGTCTCAACCTCAACTGTTTTTCAACAAATCCAAACGATTCATTCCAGACATGTACAAACAAAGAAGGCAAAAATGCAGAATCGGTCATGATTGCACAGATGTTCGTATTCGTAACACCTGACTATGCAGCAATGTGCCGTTTGATGGGCGAAGAAGAAGAAGCAAAGAAAGCTGAAGCCCTGTGCAAAAAGATGGAAGAAGCTATCTGCACTGCAGGATGGGACGGAGAATGGTATGTCCGTGCCTACGATGATTTTGGAAATAAAATCGGAAGCAAAGAGTGCAAAGATGGAAAAATCTTTATTGAAACACAAGGTTTCGGAACAATGGCACAGGTTGGAGCAGACAAAGGATACCCGGCAAAAGCATTGGACAGCACAAAGAAATACCTTGATTCAAAGTACGGCATTGTAATCGTAGATCCTCCATATCAGGAGTATCATGTAGAACTGGGTGAAGTTTCTTCTTATCCACCAGGATACAAGGAAAATGGAGGAATCTTCTGCCACAACAATCCATGGGTCATCATAGGAGAAATCAAGACAGGTCGTCCTGATGATGCATGGGTTCACTACACAAAGATTGCACCTGCATATCTTGAAGAAATCAGTGACATCCATAGAACTGAACCGTATGTATACGCACAGATGATAGCTGGCAAAACCGCAAGACGTTTTGGCGAAGCAAAGAACAGCTGGCTTACAGGAACGGCAGCATGGAACTTTGTTGCACTTTCCCAGTACATTTGCGGACTGCAGCCTACTTACGAAGGTCTCCGCATTGAACCACGTCTGCCTGCACACGTAAAGAATGCTGAATTCATCAGAAAATTTAGGGGAACAACATATCACATTACTGTAGTAAACAACAACAATACAGGAAAAGTCGTGCTTACCCTTACAGATTCTGCACATGCAAAAGTAAACGGAACTGTTGTTGCCGCAAGTGCAAATGCAAAAGACGTTTACGTTACAGCCACAGTAGGTTAATGCTTCATCAGTAGTAAACAATCATAAGGACTGCCATAACCGGCAGTCCTTTTTATTGCCCAAAACTTTACATTCACAGACAAGCTAAGTATTTGCAAAATGCCTTTAATATATTATAATACTGGCATGATTAAAAATTTCACCTTTTTTTCTACTATTATATGCAGTCTATGCATCATCACAATGGTTTCTTCATGTGAAAAACTGCAAAGCAAAAATCCATCGCAACCAGTAAAGGAAACCGAAACAGAGCCTATTGCAGAGGAAATAAAATACAACCCAGAAGACGGTCTTATCTGCATATTGTTTGGAGAAGATTTTACAACAGAATCATTTTATAATGATGCAATAAACAAACTGGCAGATAAATACGGTCTAAAAGACGAAGGCGGCATCATACTGCCCATAAAATATCCTGATGATGTAAAGTCTAGAATCTCCAATTTCTACGATGTCATTACAGAGCATAAAATTAGGGGCATCATTCTATTAGGGGCTCCCGAAGGTACACACAAAGCATTGTACCGGCTGCGTTCAAAACCAAGCGAAGACGAGGAACCTCCTTATTCAAATGCAATTTTTTCTCTGATGCCGCAAGATGATATTTTGGGGCAGGAATCGACCTGCGATTTTATTCTTGAGTATGAACGGAATTCTGCGGATACAGACATTGAAAATGAAATTTCAATTACTCCTCAGTTGGCAGAAACAGCTGAAAATATCGTAATCCGCGCCGTCCGCTATATTGAGGAAAATCCGTTGCCCTTGCAGCCCACAACAGAATTGCGAGAACATGTACAGGCAATTGTCGGAGCCAAGAAAGTACGCCGATATACAGATCCAGAGACAGGAATACAGGCAATAAACCACTTTGTAATTGAACAGTAGGAAGCTTTATGAACGCTCTTACGCAAGACGAATCTCTGTTAATAGGAAGCCACCAGGACATAGATGTACTGGCACAGAAAGATGCGGCAACACTGCTTATTGTTTCTGACTCCCATGGAGCAAAAGACACCGTAAAGTCCATATTGAATGAACGGGGGGCATACTCGGATGCATTTGTATTCTGCGGCGATGGAATCGGAGACGTAGCCAGCATCCTTTCACAGGCATTGTATGATGATGAAATCCGTCAAACCCTACCACCAGTCATTGCCATTGTGCAGGGGAACAACGATTCAGGATTCTACCTGCTTAGGGCGCAGGAAGAGCGCATCAAGGCACCTCTTACACAAACAATAACTGCATGTGGGCACAAGCTTTTCATAACGCACGGACATCGATTTTGCCTCTACGATGGAACAAAACCGCTCGTAACGGCTGCTAAAGCAGAAAGTGCAGAAGCCGTACTGTACGGACATACACACGTAGCAGTAGGAGAAAAAAGCAACGGCATGCTCACACTGAATCCAGGAAGCTGTTCACGGCCACGCGACAGGCAATTACCCTGCTATGCAGTCTTGAACATCAAAAAGAATACGTCAAACTTCAGCTTCATGTTCTATGAAGTTTCTGGCACAAAAAGCCACCTATACGCCCCAGAATTTTCCGGCCTGTGGTAAAAGAAAGCCCGATTCCCCATGCCCAGGATACACAAGGACATCCTCGGATAATTCTGAATGCAATCGTCTGAGGCTGTCCATCATTTCTCGGTCAGCTCCCCCTGGCAAGTCTGTTCTTCCGTATGATCCGTAAAAAACAGTATCGCCAGACAACAGAACTCTCTGTTCTTCATTGTACAGACAACAACTTCCTTTCGTATGTCCGGGAGTATGCAGTACATTCCATGAAGAAAACAAAACATCACCCTCATTCATAAAGTTAGTCGCTTCAGGAAGATTACATACAGACGGCATAAAAGCGTCAAACCCCATGTTCATCAGAACTTCTTTATGGGCAGCACCACTTTCTTTTCCAATATATTGAGCATCTAAGGGATGAATGTAAATGGCAAGAGATGGAAAATCACAAAGCAAGGCTGGTAATCCCGCAACATGGTCGAAATGACCATGAGTCAGGACTACAGCAACAGGTTCCAATTCGTTTTTTATAATAAAATCAGTCACAAGCTGTGAATCATGACAATACTCACAGCATGCAGGATCAACAATAAACACACGATTTCCCTCGAGCGGAACAATATATGTATTCACGCCAAAGGGACCCGTATGCAATACAGATATAGTATATTTCACTTGATAAAAAGCTCTTTGATGCAATTAATATGCAGCACCAGAACCGAAATGAGACTTGACCTGACCATCATCTGTCGTTTCGGAATAGGGCTTCTGACCTACACCTGACTCACCAGAAGAAATTTTCGTCTGCTGCTGGGCAAACGCAGTCTGTGCTTCAGAAATCTTTGCTGTCTCAGAAGTATCTGCAAGTCCGTGAGATTCATTTGTTACATTCGCAGGAATTGTAATATCGTCAGCATTGTCATCTGCTACTGGAGATTCAGCAGCAACTGCAGCAGCTTCTGCAGCAGAATCTCCATCTTTCTGCTTAGAATAGCTTACACTCAGTTTTCTTCCACGATACTCATATCCATTCAACGAACTAATGACTTTTTCACAGTCTTCTGTAAAGAGCTGGATGAACGAGTAATTGGCAAGAACACGAATATCTCCAATCCTTTCTCTATCAAGACCACAAACGCTCACAAGCAGACCTACCAAGTCACGAGGATACACACGACGATTGCGACCAATGCCTACAAAAATAGTTGAAGCTACAGCTTCGTCAATCTGAACGCGAGGAGCACGTTCAGGACGTTCCGTGCGGTCTGCTCGCTCAGCACGATCTGCATGTTCAATACGTTCAGAAGAACCACTCTTGCGAGAAGAAGAGCGGTCTGCATTTCGATCTCTTGAAAACTTGTCAAATCTATCTGAGCGATCATGGCTAAAGCGACCACGACCACCGGAAAGAGCCTGCTTTACAAGGTAAGCAGCAACATACTTTCTTTTTGAAAAAGGAACATTCTTTGCATACAGCTTTTTTATGGCATCAAACAGCTGAATATCAGGTTCACTTGCATTTTTTACATTTTCTACAGCATCTTTTAAAAAAGAAATAATCTGTTCTTCATTCGGATTGTTATTATACATTCAAAAAATCTCCTTACTAAAACGGGAAGTAAACAGTCCGTCTCATGCACAATTGATGAAATCAGAGCTTCCCTAATCACTGTCCTTTAACAAATCTGCCAGATAGCCAGAGCCAAGCTTTTTAAATCCATTTTGAATCAGCAAAGACTCCATCGCATCTGTGATGACAGCATTAAAAACTAAAACCCATTGAATTCCGCGGTCTTTCAGCCCGTCAAGAGTCTTACCAAGAAGCTCCTTACCAATGCCAAGCCCCCGGTAATTCTGCACAACAAAAAAATCAGTTACGACAGCTGTTTTTTTTGAAGAGGACAAACATGAAGAATAAAGCAGGCATCCAGCGAATTCTTCTGACTGGGTATAGCAGACAAAACCAGACTTCTGATTAAAATCAGCAAAAGACGACAGCCTTTGCCACAAAAATCCAACAGCATCACCCACTTCAAAAGGAAACTGTTTCCTGTATTCTTCTTTTATCAGCTCACATCCATGAGAAATACCATTCCTGTCCATGCCAGAATCGTACGTATTAAAAACAAAATCACTGCGAACAAGCTCTTCTGTTTCATCAATGCATTCATCTTCAGAATATTCGAGCTGTTCCAGTCCCCATGATTCACGGAGCGAGCCGTACCATTCATTCAAACGCTTTTTCATGCGTGCATTCTTGAAAAAATGCCATTTTCGTTCAACTTCAGGGTACGATTTTATTACATCTTTAAATTTTCTAAAAACCCCCCTTCCACCTGTCAAAACCCGTCTCAATTCTTCACGAGCCAGCGGTGAATGTAAATTATTGGTAAACTCCTGCAAAACGGAGTACCCGTCTCCACTTGACCAGACCGGCAGTGCATAATAATTGACTTCATCAACCACAAGAGATTCAGAAGAAACGACAGCCCCCCGCGATGCATCAACTGCACTCGTTTTCTGCTGATCCTCCATAGCAAAAAGAATATCGTCTACAAGTGAATCAGTCAGGTCAAAAGTCATAAACTGCCATCAGTTCAAATCTGAACGCTTTGAAATAACCCTGCTTATGAGGCCATATTCAACAGACTCATTTGCATCCAACCAGTAATCACGGTCTGTATCCCGAGAAACCTTGTCCAACGGTGTACCAGTCTCAAAAGCTATGATGTCATTGAGTTTTGCCTTTGTTTTTGCAATTTCAGCCGCATGAATCTCAATATCGGTTGCGACACCCTTCATGCCACTTGAAGGCTGATGAATAAGATAATGACTGTGAGGCAGTCCAAGGCGACGCTCCTTAGGAGCTGCAAGCAAGATAAGAGCTGCCGCACTCGCAATAAGCCCCATTCCTATAGTATATACAGGAGCATTTACAAAACGGATTGCATCAAAGATTGCAAAACCAGCGTCAACATCCCCTCCAGGAGAATCAATGTAAATATATATTGGTTTATCACTATCTGCTTCAAGGATAAGAATCTGGCGGATTACTTTTTCTGCATTATCTTCATTAATTTCACCACTTAAAAGAATCTGCCGTGTCTTCAAGAACTTTTCAGCAAGAGGATCAGGAGAATCATTCTTCTTCTTTTCATCAGTATCTTCATCTTCACATCTTACGTTCATAAATGAATTAGTCATTTTTACTCCAACAAATAACGTGATTGCCTCATTTTACTAAAAAAACAGGTTAATGTCCACTTTTATTATGATTTTTTGCTTCCTGCCAAAAACGTTCCATGTCGGCGAGATGCTCTTTTGTCATGGGAATGGAATGTTCTTTCATTGCTTTTTCAACATGCGTAAACCGTTGATAGAATTTGCCATTTGCCCTGGCAAGTGCACAGGAAGGGTCTATGCCGTAAAAACGGCTTAAATTGACAACAGACAGAAGCAGATCGCCCATTTCTTCTTCAAGATGGTCTGCATCGCAAGCGGCTTCAGCTTCATCCACTTCCGATAATTCTTCAAGAATCTTTTTACGGACATCCGCACCATCAGTCCAGTCAAAATGCTGCTTTGCAGCCTTTTTCAAATACTTGTACGCCTTCAATAAAGGAGGAAACCCCTCTGGAACTTCATCAAGCACCGAATCCTTTTTTCGCCCCTCTGTGTCATTCTTTATGGAATCCCACAGCCCCGAACCAAATTCCGTGCCAGAAAATACATGGGGATGTCGCCGAATGAGCTTGTCAGTCACCTCATTCAACACGTCTGCAACGGAAAAATCACCATGCTGTTCGTACATATATGCAGTAAGGAGCGTATTGAAAAGCAAGTCTCCCAATTCTTCGCGTGCATTGGAAACATCATCTTTGGTAACGGCATCAACCACCTCAAACAATTCCTCAATAAGGCAAGGACGCATTGACTGTGGAGTCTGCACTTTATCCCACGGGCAGCCGTCGGGAGACCGGAGCAACTGTATCAGATGCAAAAGACGCTCGCAAGCACCCGAAAAATCCTTTGCAGGCTCGCGAACCATCTCCAGCATTTCCTCTGGTGCAAGGTGCTTCATTATTTTACATCAGCAAGAAGCTTTTTCTTGCCCCACTCTGCCACAAACTTTTGCGGATTTGCAGAAGTCAGAAGCTTTGCATACAAAACTGCCGTCTGGCAGAACACCTGTGCAAGGGAAATTGATTCGTCTGCCGTAAAGCTGCCGAGCACATAGTCTGCTACAGCACCATTGGCTGGCTTTCCAACACCAAAGCGAAGCCTCCAGAAATCAGCAGTTCCAAGCACAGCCTTTGCAGAACGCAACCCATTATGTCCGCCTAATCCGCCAGACCATTTCAGGCTTACCGTGCCAAGCGGCAACTCAATTTCATCATGAACTATAAGGATATCCGACGACGGTATCTTAAAAAAGCGCGCTGCTTCGCCGATTGCATCACCACTCAAATTCATGTAAGTCAAAGGCTTCATGAAATACAGTTTCTTCGGACATTCAGCAGGAACAGGCAAAGAACCGTCAGCATGATGCTTGAGCAAACCTGCATCACACAGCCACGAAACGTATACATCATAATCCACTGAAAAAAAATCAGACTTGTACTTGCTTGACCATGAAATTCGTGAACTGACAGGCAGACTTTCTTCAAAAAGCCATGCCACATTATGGCGGGTATGAGCATATTCATGCCCATAATTTCCCAAAAAAGCAACTAATTGAATCATATTTCAAGAATCCCCACATCCTTAATCACTTCATGCATATTCTTGAGTCCCTGAATATC
>JAFVDR010000169.1 GCA_017476165.1 Treponema sp.
ACGGGAAAGGACTTGGAGTATCTGATTGCCAAGCCGCGCATGGCACTGTACATGCAGTATTCAGCGCGCATCTACGGCATTTACCTGAAATACTTTAGCCCCGATGACATTCATGTGTACAGCATTGATGAAGTCTTCATTGACGCAACGTCTTATCTTTCGTTTTATCATGTAGATGCACGCTCCTTGATCAGAACTGTCATTGGTGACATTCTTGATCAGACCGGCATAACGGCAACGGCAGGCATTGCACCGAATCTTTTTTTGTGCAAGGTTGCCATGGACATTGTGGCAAAGCACGTGGAAGCCGACCGTGACGGCGTTCGTATTGCCGCTCTTTCGGTGCAGGATTACCGGCGGACGCTTTGGAACCATACGCCCATTACGGACTTCTGGCGGGTCGGGAGCGGTACTGCTGCTCGCCTTGCGAAGGTCGGAATAAAGACGATGGGCGGCATTGCCCGACAGTCACTGCGCAATGAAGCTATCCTGTACAAGCTTTTCGGCATAGATGCTGAAATTCTGATTGACCATGCATGGGGGCTAGAGCCGTGCACTATCCGTCACATAAAGCAATACAAGTCATCTGCAAAAAGCATCAGCGAAGGGCAGGTGCTGCAAGAACCCTATTCATTTGAAAAGGCTCGGATTGTCGTTCGCGAAATGGCAGAAGTGCTTGTCCAGCGGCTTGTTTCCCAAGGGCTTGCATCCGACTTGTTTACGCTGACGATTTCCTATGACCGCACATCGCTGGCGGAAGGCTATGGCGGTGCTATTGAAACGGATTTCTACGGCAGGGCTGTGCCAAAGCCGAGCCATGGTTCTGTCAGGATGGGTGCGCCAACGGCATCGCTTCAAAAAATCGCCGATGGCATCCTTTCGATATATGAGCGCGTGACCGACAGCAATATGATGGTGCGCAGGCTGAACATTAGTGCTGAGCATGTCGTTAGCCAGAAAGAGGAGCAGGTCGATTTGTTTACGGATGTTGCAGCCCAAAAAAAGGAGATGGCACTACAGAACGCCATGCTGAAAATTCAAGGCAAGTTCGGAAAAAATGCCATTTTAAAGGCAAGCGACTACGAAGACGGTGCCACGATACGGGAGCGGAACGAACAGATTGGAGGTCACAAGGCATGAACGGCATGTATGATGATTTGATTGACTATCAGTGGCTTGGTTCTCCCTCTCGTCCGAGAATGCCGCTGGCAGACAGGGCGAAAATCTTTATGCCGTTTGCAGCGCTGAGGGGCTATGAAGAAGAACTTGACCGGATTCAAAAAAAGGTTGAAAAGAGCCACGAGCCTTTGTATTCAAAGATTGACGATTTGGACACGGCTTGGTAAGGGCAAAAACGGACGCTTGTTGTAAACATTCACGATTCTTGTTAAAATCGTGAGTTATGATGGAATTAACGAGCAAACAGCGTAAGGTATTGGAAAAAGCTGCCCATGCACTGGAACCGGTGGTGATTGTCGGTCAGAACGGAGTCACGGATGCTCTGGTGGATATGACAAAAGCGCAGCTTTCGCAACATGAACTGATAAAAGTAAAATTCAACGAATTTAAGGAAGAAAAGCAGTCTCTTTCCCGGCAGCTTGCAGAGCAGTGTGATGCAACGCTTGTACGCATCATTGGCAATGTTGCCATTCTGTACAGGGAAAGCGATGAAGAAGACAAACGCACCTATGCAAAGCAGTTGGCAAAGGCTGTTTCCAAGGTACGCGCAGACATTTAAAAAAACAACGGGTCGCCGTAAGGAGGAGACCGACGACCCGCTACAAGGAAATGTAAAACTTTGAAAAATGTTCTCTGCTATTGAAGATACTATAGCTAAGAATACAAAACTAGTCAATACATTTTGTATGAAAATATTGCGGTTTTTCGCAAGGGGTGTAATTTTATGTCAGAATCTAGCAAAAAGGTTGGAATTATTGGAGCTATGGACATTGAAGTGAAAATGCTCCGGGAAGATCTGTCGGGGACAAGAGAAGTTTGTTCGGGTGGCCTTGTGTTTGTGGAAGGCATGTTGAATGGTGTTTC
>JAFVDR010000170.1 GCA_017476165.1 Treponema sp.
AAACGATATCGGCATTTTACTGCACAGACACCGCTGTACGCAATGATGATTGTCCAGCTTACGAAACAAAAAGAACTGCGTACAGTAGACAGTGGATAGTCCGTTCCACAGACAGTGGATAGCCCATTCCACAGACAGTGGATAGTCCATTCCACACACTGTGGATAGTCCATTCCACACACTGTGGAACTGCCGTTCCATTCATGTTTTCTCCGGAACCTGTAATCAAACCCTCTGATTTCTTTTTTTATGGTAGCATAACCATCTACTTCTGTTTTTTTCATCTGCTGCATTTATCGGTTACGTTAGGCAGAGTTGCTTACGAAGTTAGAATTGACGGATACTTTGTACATGAAACTGCCAGTGACAGCAAAGTGCAGGTGATAAAATGAAGTGCATTCCGTGCCATCCTCATGCCTGTTCCCCCTACAACCCAAGTGTTATTCCTGCGGCAGGAACGATGACATTGACGAGTCCTTCCGTGATGAAGTGCTCGTAATCAAATTCAAGGAATAGTGAGAGCTTGTCCTTAAGCTGAAAGTTATATCCCACCGTACAGAAAATTGCGGTTCCGCGTTGCGTCATCGTCTTCTTCTCTCCGTACTTGGGCTTAAACGAGTGTAACTCGACTGCCCACAGGGGGCCTGCACCGGCATAGATGCCGTGCTGTCTTGTAATGTTCAGCCGGGCGAACAGCCCCGCCTGTATGCCGAATTCGTTGAACAGTGCACTGTACGTGCTCTTGCTTCCCGCTCCAATCCTCCAGTTTACGAGTGCCCTGCCGTAAAGGCGGATTATGCCGTTCTCCGGTGTCAGCCCGACCTTTACTGGGAACAGTTCTATTCCTGCGCGCACTCCTGCTATGCCTGCGAGCGACTGCCTCCAGTCATCGTCTGCCGGTGTCCACCATGAAAGACCTATGGGAATCCTTGCCGAGAGTGATGTTTGTTCCGCATTCTTGAGTATCTGGGAATGCAGAGAGGAAGCTGATGTTAGGAATAATATTCCTAACGGTATTAAAAACATTTTGTAATTTTTCATAATGAAATAAACAGACTTGCTTAAACTCGTCGGCCTGAGCTTCATCATAGTTGCGGAACAAGTTTAATAATGTCTTGCAAATACAGGCAAATCGAATTTTTGTCAATAGGAATCCCGTTTGGATGTTCTAGATATTTCTTCAAGTCTTCCTCGCTTAATTCCGCATAAAATGGAAATCAGTTTCTGCCTATTAGAAGCCATTCTGAGTACATGGCACGAAGCATCTGCGTTTGTTATGCAAATTATAGATGCTTCGCTACGCTCAAGATGACATTTGTAACTACAATTTCTAAAACACGGAGCACAAGGCCGTTAACGCTGCCATGCAAGAACTCAATGTTTTCATGACATTTCACTCCAGTTTCTGGTTGGTTTTCGGGCAAAAAAATGCCTGTCGTTGACAAAATCACCGATAAGCTGACAGACAAGTTTACCGATAGCCTATCGGTAACTTCGTCTATTGCCTATTGGCGATTCTGTCTACTGTCTATTGAGCATTTCGCTAATTGTCTATTGGCGACACGAAAATCAGTTTTTGTCCACATCAAGGCTCATTCTGAACCTGTGAAAGCCCTGTCAGTCTAAATTCTTTGTGAAAAGTGGTATATAATTAATTAGATGGAGGTTCAAAATCTTGGCGACTGCAAAGGGAGACTATAATGGTTCTCAGATTGTACTGGGTTCACCAGTAAAATTTCAGCCTAAGCTGCATCGTAGTTGCGGAACAAGTTTAATAATGTCTTGAAAATACAGGCAAATCGAATTTTTGTCAATAGGAATGCTTCGAATGCCCCAAGGCAAAAGTTTTTTTCAAAAAACACCTTGACTATCAGGAATATTGTGATAACATAAAAGATTAGAGGAAATCCAACAATTTACAGGCAAGATAGATGCAATTACTACAACGTTGTAGTAATTATTGTTTTTCATAAGTAGGAGGAACTATATGAAAATGTTTATGTGGCTGGACGATGCTGTCGCAATGGCAGCATTCAATATCAGTAAAGACTGCAAAGAGATTTAAGGAAACGTTTATGGCAAAAAACAAAAAAAAGACCGTTCAGTATGACAGATGGGGATACTTCTTCATTGCCCCGTTCTTTTTAATCTATTTGATTTTTTCACTCATTCCACTCATAGGTACTTTTGTAAACAGTTTCTTTGAAAACTACCGTGTTGGACTCATGACAGTGGGACCTACTTTTAATGGCTTTGAAAACTACAAAGCTATCTTTGAAAGCGACATACTGAAATATTCGGGAAATACGCTCATCATGTGGATAATCGGCTTTATTCCTCAGATTCTGGTTTCGCTTTTGCTTTCTGTATGGTTCACAAACACGGAACTCCGCCTGAAGTGCCAGCAGTTTTTTAAGACCGTCATCTACATGCCTAACCTTATCATGGCATCTGCATTTGCAATGCTGTTCTTCACCCTCTTTTCTGACAACGGTCCTATCAACAGCATCCTTACCACTCTTGGATGGACAAATGAAAACATCCGCTTCCTTACATACACAAGCTGGACACGAGTCCTTGTTGCAGCAATGAACTTCCTCATGTGGTACGGAAACACGACAATCCTTCTTATGGCAGGCATTATGGGAATTGACGAAAGCCTGTTTGAAGCTGCCCGCATAGACGGTGCAACGCCATTGAAGGTGTTCTTTAAAATTACTCTCCCTCTGTTGCTTCCTATTTTTGTATACGTGCTCATAACAAGCCTTATCGGTGGCATTCAGATGTTCGACGTTCCTCAGATTCTTACCAACGGTGAAGGAAACCCTAACCGTACGACAATGACGCTGATTATGTACCTGAACAAGCACTTGGGCAGCAAGAACTACGGTATGGCTGGTGCCGTATCTGTTCTTACATTCATCGTTACTGCCATTCTCAGCAGCATTGTCTATACTTCGACAATGAAGAACTATACCAATTCAAACGGGAGAAGATAAATGAAAAGCATGAAAGCATCTTTAACGATAAGAAGGAGCATTGCCTACGTTGTATTGGCACTGCTGGCTTTCTTGTCATTATTTCCATTCGTAATCCTTATCATAAACTCAACGCGTCTGCATGCACAAATTCAGAACGGATTCTCGCTGATACCTGGCACGGCGTTCATCAAGAACTTCAACACCATGATGTCGAATGCAAACATTCCTGTATTCAGGGCACTGGTTAACAGCATATTCGTGTCATTCATGGCAGCAGTGCTGACAACTTACTTTTCTTCAATGACAGCTTACGGTCTGTATATGTACCGTTTCAACGGAAGGAACTTTGCATTCAAGTTCATCCTTGCAGTCATGATGGTTCCTGCTCAGGTTTCTACGCTGGGTTTCATAAAGCTCATTTCGGGCATTGGACTCATTGACACTCTTGCAGCGCTGTACATTCCGTCAATTGCCGCTCCAGTCGTATTCTTCTACCTGTATCAGGCCATGGAAGCAACATTGCCATACTCAATAGTTGAAGCCGCCCGTGTGGACGGATGCAATGAGTTCAAGACATTCAACACGATTGTCCTCGCAATGATGAAGCCTTCCATTGCTGTTCAGGCAATATTCTCGTTCGTCAGCTCATGGAACAACTACTTTACTCCTGCACTGGTAATCAGTAGCAAGGAAAAGAAAACCATTCCTATCCTGATTGCCCAGCTGCGAAGTGCTGACTATCAGAAATTCGATATGGGACAGGTCTACATGATGATTTGTCTCGCTATAGTACCTCTGATCATTGTATATCTGTTCCTTTCAAAGAACATTATCAGTGGTGCTACTGCCGGTGGTGTCAAGGAATAATTCCTCCTAAGACATATCTATCTTTTCAGCCGTACTCTTACCACAAGGGTACGGCTGTTTTTTTCATTGCAATAAAGCTCCAAAACGTTTATAATGGATGTACTATGATTACAAAGGACAAAAGACATATTTGTAAACACGCAAAGCATATTACAACCGTTATTCTGGGCATGCTGGCACTTACATTCGCAAGCTGCCTCACAAGTACAACATCAGCAGGTTCTGTAGGTGCAAACCGCGGACAGCTCATGCTTGTTTCGGAAGAAGCAATGGAACAGAGTGCACGCGAATCGTATGCACAAGTTCTTGCAGAAGCAAAAGCCGCAGGCACGTTGAACACGAATGCTGCTACAACGAACAGAGTGCGGAACATTGCAAACAGACTCATCAAGCAGGTGGGCGTGTTCAGGAGTGATGCACTGTCATGGGACTGGCAGGTTAACGTCATTACGGACGATACGGTAAACTCATGGTGCATGCCTGGCGGAAAGATTGTTGTATACACGGGAATCATCAACGCCCTTAACCTTACGGATGGTGAACTTGCAGCTGTCATGGGACATGAAATTTCACATGCCCTGAGGGAACATAGCCGTGAACAGGCAAGCCAAGATGCCCTCACGAATGTAGGCATTTTTGCAATCGCACAAATTGCAGGATTGGGCGATTTGGGAACAACAGCTCTTGCCCTTGCTTCTCAGTACACTATTTCGCTTCCATTTTCCCGTTCCCACGAAACGGAAGCTGACCACTTGGGAACAGAACTTATGGCACGTGCTGGATACGATCCGTATGAAGCTGTGAATATCTGGAAAAAGATGTCAAAGTTGAGCGGTTCCAGCGTACCAGAAATCATGAGTACACATCCTTCTCATGAAACACGCATCAACGATTTGCAGTCAATTGCAGCAAAAGTATATCCATTGTATCAAGCAGCCGATAAGGCTTGACAATTGTAACCATTATGCCTCCTTGCGCTCGTAAGGGGGCTTTTTTTTAACTAATTTAACCAAGAGCAATCTATGAGCAAGAATACCCTTAAAAATTACAATCCTATGGCAATCCTTGACCCGTTCCGTGGCACGGATTATGACGGAAGCTGGCCGACAATTCCAGAAATGTTCAACATTACGGTGAAGCGCTGTCCAGACAGAAACTGCTTTACGGAATTTGACGACAAAGGCAACAGATCAACCCTTACCTACCGTCAGGCACACGAAAATATCTTGAAGTTGGCGTACTGGCTGTCTGCGCATGGCATTCACCACGGCGAAAAGATAGCCGTTACTGGAAAAAACTCTCCTGAGTGGGCAACTGTTTTTCTCGCTGCCCTCTATGCAGGTGCAACAATCTGTCCAATAGACTATGCACTCAAATGTGAAGAGCAGGAAAACTTGTTGGCAACAGCACAGCCGAAATTCCTTTTTGTTGACGATGAAAAGTACGACTGGTATGCATCAAAAAAGAACGGATTCAGCATCTACTCATTGAACAAAAAGCGTCCTGAAACATACGTATACGATCTTGCCGTTTCCGAACAGGAGCGAAAGGCTATACAGCTTGACCTTCCAAAAGAAGAAGATACCGCCGCAATCTTGTTTACGAGTGGAACAACAAGCATTCCAAAAGGTGTCATGCTCAGCCACAAGAACTTAATCAGCGATGCATTCATAGCCCAGACAAACATGATCATTGACTGTCACGATGTGTTCTATGCCTTGTTGCCCATCCATCATGCATACACCATGCAGGCAGTATTCATGGAATCAATCTGTATTGGTGCGGAAATTGTCTTTGGAAAAAGCCTTTCCGTCTCAAAGATGATGACAGACCTGAAACAGGGCAACATTACCATGATGCTGGGCGTTCCAATGCTGTTCAACAAACTGGCAGACGGCATTGAAAAGGCCATAAAGAAGAAGGGGGCGGCTGTCTGCGCCATTATCAGCATACTGCGGCAAGTTTCGTACCTTACTAAGAAACTATTCGGCATAAATATTGGCAAGAAGCTCTTTAAGAGCGTACTTACACAGGCAAACCTGTATACTATACGCATTGCCATCAGCGGCGGCGGTCCGCTTTCAAAAAGCGTGTTCCGGTTCTTTAACGAAATGGGCATTGATTTTGTGCAGGGGTATGGACTGACGGAAACTTCGCCCATCATTGCATTGAATCCTGTTGAACACTTTAAGATTGAAAGCGTAGGAAGCTACTTTGCCGGTCACATGCAGATGAAGATATTGAATCCGAACGAAGATGGCATTGGTGAAATTTGCGTAAAAGGTCCAATGGTCATGCAGGGGTACTATAACCTGCCCGAAGAAACAGCCAAAGTGTTTACGGAAGATGGCTGGTTCAAGACAGGTGACCTTGGATGGCTTGATAATGAAAACTATCTGATGCTTTCGGGGCGTGCCAAAAACATGATTGTAACGGAAGGCGGAAAGAACGTGTATCCGGAGGAAATAGAAGACATGTTTCAGCTGGAAAGTGACATTCAGCAAATTACAGTGCAAGGCTACATTGCCAATGCGGAACGGCACTCAGAAGAACTTGAAGCTCTCGTCTACCCATCAGACAGTGCCTACGAATGCCGGAACTTGAAGCGTGCAGACAAAGATGCACAAGAACCAATAAAAGCCGTCATTACAGACATTGTTGACAAGATAAATAGAAAACTGTTGCCGTATCAAAGGATTACAAAGACAACGATTCTTGATGCTCCTCTTGAAATGACAACTACTCTGAAGGTAAAGCGCCACTATACAAAATAGGAAGATAGAATGAAACACAACATGCAGTTGCTGCAGGAACTTGCAGCTAAAAATGGACCATTGTGCGTAGGACTGGACACCGATCCGTCTTATATTCCCCAGTCAGTCATGAAAGCATACAATTCGCCAGCCGAAGCTGTGCTTGCATATAACAAGGAAATCATCAGCAGGATAAAAAGTGCAAACAGTGCATGCTGCTGTAAAGTGCAGATTGCCTACTACGAAGCAATGGGAATTGAAGGCATGAAAGTCTACGCCCAGACAGTCAAGGCTGTAAAGGATGCTGGACTCATCTGCATTTCCGACATTAAAAGGGGCGACATTGCCGCTACTGCAGGAGCATATGCAAAGGCTCATTTTTCAGGAGACTTTGAAAGCGACATCATTACCATAAACCCATACATGGGATTTGACACGCTCAAACCATTTACGGAATACTGTGAAAAGGGCAAAGGTCTGTTCGTGTTGCTCAGAACGAGCAACCCCGGCATGATTGATATTGAACAGCAGGAACTGAAGAGCGGAGGCAGGGTGCTTGACAGAGTTGGTTCTGAACTGGAACGCATCTCAAAGGAATGCGATTCGATTTTTAGCGGACAGCCATGCAGCCCTGTCGGCGCGGTAGTTGGCTGCACCGAAGAAAGCGATGCAACATTGCTCAGAAACACCTATCCAGACATATTCTTTCTTATTCCGGGATACGGAGCACAAGGAGGTGCGGCTCGCATTGCCGCAACATTGCTTTTAAAGGCAGGCGGAACAGTAAACAGCTCCCGCGGCATTTTGTGTGCATGGAAAAAGTCGGAAACATGTTTGCAAAAAGACAAGGAAGGAACACTTACAATGGATGATTTGGGAGATGCCGCAGGTCAGGCAGCCATAGCTTCAAAGACAGATTTGCTGAACGCAAAAAACGAACTTGCACAGTAAGCGGAGTACACAATGTTTGACAAACCTCAGATAGACAAAGACGGCAATGGAATCCTGTTCAATGGACAGGGAGTGGTGGAACGATGTACCGTTGTACCAGGACAGGATCATGTATTTTTGCTTCAGGCAGTCATTGAACTGAAACGCAACACTCAAATTATTCCTCAGCCTGGACAGTTTTATATGCTGCGGACAAAAACCAGCGATGCATATTTCAAGCGTCCCATAAGCGTATACAATGCGGAAATAATTTCCGAAGACAGTAACGGTGCAAGGAAACTTCGACTGCAATTCCTGATTCTGGAAAAAGGAATTGGTACAAAAGAATTGTGTGCACTGAAAGCAGGAGACTTGTTCTTGATTTCAGGACCTGAGGGAAATGCTTTTGTACTCCCTGATGGCATTGACACTGAAAAAGCAGAAATCTGCATTGTGGGCGGTGGCATAGGCATTGCACCAGTAGCAAACTTTGCAGCTTCGTTGCCTGAAAAATCCTATGACTTTTATGCAAGCTTCAAGACTGGCTCTTACGGACTGGAACGTGTCAAAGGCAATGAGTTGGTCATTACGACCGATGATGGTTCGCAAGGCATAAAAGGAATGCTTCCTTCAGCCTTGACCGCAGAGTGCATACAGAAAAAAGGATACAAAGTTATCTATGCATGTGGTCCTACACCCATGCTTGCATACATTCAAAAGATAGCATCAGAATGCAACGTGAAGGCATACCTGAGCGTAGAACACCACATGCTGTGCGGGGCAGGAGCTTGTTTGGGATGCACCGTTGTTACCAAAAAAGGAACTCTGAGGGTATGTAAAGAAGGTCCCGTCTTTGATGCCGACATTCTTGTTTTTGATAAACCTTCCGTCAGAAGAATTCCATTGGGCGATGATGAAGAACCAGACATCAGCGTAGACATTGCCGGTGTTCACTTTGAAAACCCTGTGTTTGCAGCGGCTGGAACATTTGGCTATGGGCAGAATTTCCGCGGCTATTCAGATGTAAATGCGTGGGGAGCAATCTGCTCAAAGGGCACAACACTCAATCCACGCGAAGGCAATGCGGGACAGCGATGCATCGAAGTTCCTTCAGGAGATATCAATTCCATCGGATTGCAGAACCCTGGAATGCAATACGCAGTAGATGAGCTGATTCCAGATATGATGAAGCTAAAGCCCAAGACAATCATCAATCTGGCAGGAAGTGACCTTGACTCGTATGTAGAAGCTACAAAACTGGCAGATAGAACCGATGCACCCATGATTGAACTGAACATCAGCTGCCCGAACGTAAAGGCTGGAGGTCAGGCATGGGGCATAAAAAGCGAACTGGCATTTGAATGCGTTAGTGCCGTACGAAAGGCAACGACAAAACCTCTGATGGTAAAACTGTCACCGAATGCCCCCGATTTACGTGGCGTTGCCATGGCTTGTGTAAAGGCAGGTGCTGATGCTCTGAGTCTTGTAAATACGTTTCAAGCCGTATCAATTGACATTGAAAACGGAAAGCCGTGGTTTGACAACATTCGGGCAGGACTGTGCGGTCCTGCCATAAAGCCGCTGGCGTTGCGCATGGTATACGATGTAGTCGAAGAAATGAACAAACTGCCTGAAGACCAGCGCATTCCCATCGTGGGCATCGGTGGCATCAGTACATGGCAGGATGTTGTGGAGTTCATCATGGCTGGTGCATGTGCCGTGCAGATTGGAACCGCAACATTCGTGAATCCAGACGTGGCTCAGGAAGTTGTTACTGGTCTAAAGACATTCATGAAGCGTAAAGGATACAGGAACATTGCTCAAATGTGCGGAATTGCACAGAAAAAAGCAGGTTATCAATAATCCAAACTGTAAAGTGCTGTTTTGTTACCAATGCAGTAACTTGGTTGTTTCTTTATTTGCTATGAAGAAGTTTTTTTTGCTGCTTGCCTGTGTTTTGTGCTCAGGCATGGCGTTTTCCGAGGGTATTTCCATGGCTCGACTTTTGTATCAAGGACACGGCAGCTACAGAATTGTATCTGCACAGGGGCTTGTCATATATATTGATCCTTATGCCGGCGAAGGTTACGACATGCCAGCAGATTTTGTACTTGTCACTCATGAACATCCCGACCACAATAAAGTGAATCTGGTTGCAAAAAAGAAAAACTGCATGGTGTTTCATGCAAACAACTTTATGTCTGGTGGCAAGTATGGAGAAGCTCGTTTCAATGGCATTCGCATGAGGGCTGTTCCTGCATACAACAAAAATCACTCTCAGGACGAATGCGTCGGATTCGTCATTACCCTTGAAAACGGAATCAAAATCTACTGTGCAGGAGATACTTCTTACACCGAATTCATGGACGAAGAACTTGCCTATCTGAACATTGATTATGCATTGCTTCCTTGCGACGGAGTGTACAACATGAATGCAGCAGAAGCAGCACGGTGTGCAAACATCATAGGTGCAAAACATTCCATTCCAGTGCATACAAAGCCGGGAGTTCTATTTGATCCAAAGATTGCGGAAACCTTTGCAGAAGCAACGGATGCAAGTCGTACGGACTGCATGATTATTCTTCCTGGAAAGGAAGTCAACCTCATAACAGAAAGAAATTCATTCTGAATTTTACAGACGCAATGCATTTCAATTGCGTCTGGCACTTTTTTTCACTCACCAGCATTTTTGATAAAATATAGTTAATTAACTTATAAAAACGGAGAAAAATGTTGTATAATACTTCATATGTACAGAAGCAAAGATTTAAGGGAACAGGCAGGCCGATACAGGAAGGCAGGTCATTCGGCTGTGGAAACCGCGGAGGCGTTCGGAACGTCCGATGACACGATTTACAGGTGGGAGAAACAGTTTGACGACACGGGCGACCTCTCGACAAAAAAACGGAGTGTCAGGCACTCAAA
>JAFVDR010000171.1 GCA_017476165.1 Treponema sp.
ATAGAGTTTTCCCATAATGTTGATAACAATAGAAAATTTCCGTTGCTGTCTTGTATTACATATCCAGCATAAGGATAACCTAAAGGCTGCATGTCATCATTGTAGAATCCAATATCATTATCTCCTAGTTCTTGTAATTTATCTAAATAATTTTCAGAATAATTAATTTCCGTTTCTTTTTTAATAACAGTATCTTTTGAGAAAATGTAATAATTCTTTCTAGCAGCGCTGTCAGAGCACTCTATAAAAAAGGCATATACCCCCTTTGCGTTGCTCACTATATATGAATCATAATCACTCGTTACTGTGCCATTTGGAAAAATATAAACATAAATACTGCTGTTGCTTGAAATTATCTTTGTGCAAAATGAAGACTCATGTTCAACACTAAAAATTTCAGAACCTTTTATAATTCTTAGGCTTTTGGTATTAGAAGATATTTTTCTTTGGTATAATTTATCTTGCAGTTTAAATCCCAAAGAGATACTTGTATCATTACCTTCAAGCCTGTAATCGTATAAGATTATTGATTTATATTCTGTATCAGAACAATTAGATACTATATAGGCAAAACGATCCATTATCAAAAGCATTCCCGCAACAAATTCCATGCCCATGAGTGTAAGGCGGCGCTTGGTACCGAGTGTTTTTGAAAAAAAACTGAGAAGAGACAGGACAAAGCAAGTTCCGCTTAAAAACAGCATTGCATTCTGCTGATGGAGTCGTATAAAATCCATGCATCCAGTATAGCAGAATCGACATAAAAAAGCTATGCAAAATAGCATGCGAGGCAATCCCAGCAGCATATCGTAAATCGGAACCTCTATAGGCAACCGCTACAGTACATGCACGAGACAGTTTGCTTTGCTGCTTCTTTTCAAGACGCAGTGCGACCATTCAAACGAACTCTTGACACCTTCTGCAAAAATACTATATGCTGTGCAGGCATTCAAAAGACAGTTCGCGGTCCTTCCTGTCTCTAAACAAAACCAGGTCAATTCTTTTTCTCCAAGCGAGGTTTCTACATGAATGAACTTTTACTCATCATTACACTTTTGGTTTCTTTTGGAGGTACGCTGGTATTTCTGAAAGTATTCGGCAAAGGCGGTCTGTTTGCATGGATTGGCATTTGTACCGTTCTTGCAAACATCGAGGTTACCATCCTTGTGCACGCATTCGGCATGGATCAGACATTGGGCAATACGCTTTTTGCAGCAACGTTCCTTGCAACGGATATTCTGAGCGAGATATATGGCAAAAAAGACGCGGGCAAAGGTGTCCTTGCAGGAATCTTTACGAACCTGAGCTTTATCCTGCTTTCGTTCATGTGGGTTCATTACATTCCTGCAGAGGGTGACTGGGCAAGCGAGTTTGTACACGGTCTTTTTTCAAACACACCTCGCATGTTGCTTTCAAGCCTGATAGCATACGTCATTTCAGAATCAATCGATGTCTTTCTTTACCACGCATGGTGGAACCTTACAGAAAAGAAGACTGGCAGCCACACAAAAATGCTATGGTTCAGAAATAATTTTTCAACGCTCATTTCTCAATTTGTAAACATCGTCATCTTTAACTTTGGTGCATTCACAGGAATCTACACATTCAATGAACTCATTGCAATCACGGCATCATGCTACGTCATCTATGTAGTAACAAGCCTTTTGGACACTCCGTTCATGTACCTTGCACGCAAGATTGCCCCAGTCGAAAAGGAGTAGTCTACTGTTTCCTATTGACCTGCTAGGATTTTACAGGTATCATTAATCTATAATAGAAACAGAAACAGGAGTTTTTATGACAAGTGGAAATGGTAAATCTGTAATCCGCCAGGTTGTAGCAATAGGCATAGGATCTGCAATCTTTGTTGCACTGACAACAGTGCAGATTCCAGTTGGATTCGTTCCAAACACAGCTCTTCAGGTTAGGGCATCTGTTTTGGCATTCTTTGCAGCAGTATTTGGACCTGCCGCAGGTTTTGCCATAGGACTTATAGGGCACGCACTCGGTGACGCGCTCTTTTACGGAAGCGTATGGTGGTCGTGGGTGTTCCCTGATGCACTGTTCGGCCTTCTGGTAGGACTTTTTGCAACGAAGTACGCCATAGAAGAAGGAGGTTTTGCCGTAAAGCAGATTGTGCTGTTCAACATTGTCCAGATTATTGCTAATGCTTTCGCATGGATTCTGGCAGCTCCCGTACTTGACATTCTTATCTATAAGGAACCTGCAAACAAAGTCTTTGCACAGGGGATTACTGCTGCAATAACGAATCTTATTATCGTTGCAATCCTTGGCACGTTGCTTGCATTCAGCTATTCAAAGATAAAAACAAAATCTTCATCATTAAAAGAAGAAGCATGACAATTTTCTTTTTTTAAGTAATTGTGTATAATAGAAGACCTGTTCAAATGCCACATGTACATGGATTTTGAACAGGTCTTATTATTTTACGGGAACCACTAAAACTTCAGTTTGTAAAGGTTGCCTTATGTACGGAACAGAAGAAATGATGCCAGTTATCGAATTCAAGAATTTTACCTACAAATACAGGACGCAAGCAAAACCCACTCTCAAAAACATAAACCTTACGATACACAAAGGAGAAAAAGTCCTTGTAATAGGCTCTTCGGGTTCCGGCAAATCCACACTTGCAAAGTGCATAAATGCACTCATTCCGTCTTCGTTTCCAGGAAAGATAGAAGGCTCTTTAACAGTATGCGGCTTACATCCTGCAGAAGAAGGAATTTTCAATATGTCAAAACATGTTGGAACAGTACTGCAGGACACTGACGGACAGTTCATAGGGCTTACCGTTGCAGAAGACATTGCCTTTGCCCTGGAAAATGACACTGTTCCCATTGCAGAAATGCATGACAGGGTATACGAAGCTGCACAAACCGTCAATGTGCACACCCTATTGCAGTCAGTTCCAGGAGCTTTGAGCGGAGGACAAAAACAAAGGGTTTCTCTTGCAGGAATCCTTGTTGACAATGTGGAAATATTTTTATTCGATGAACCTCTGGCAAATCTTGACCCAGCCGCCGGCAAAAAAATAATTTCACTCATAGATGAAATCAATCGTACGCAGCACAAGACCATAGTAATAATAGAGCACCGACTCGAAGATGTCCTGTACAGAGACGTTGACCGAATCATCGTCATGGAAAACGGTGAAATTGCCGCAGACATGGAACCCAGTGAACTTTTGTGTACAGACTTGCTTTCAAAAAAAGGCATACGGGAACCTCTTTACATTTCAGCACTGAAATATGCAGGATGTACAATAAAAAGCGAAGACAAACCCGAACATATAGAAACAATGAACATAGCGCCCTACAGGGGAAATCTTCTGGCATGGTTTAAGAAAAGAGAAAACCTTTCACACACTCAGAGCGACAAAACAGCACTGGAACTAAAGAACGTAAGCTTTCGATACGAAGAAAACGCTCCCCTTACGGTACAGGACGTATGTTTTGCCATAAAAAAAGGTGAAATGGTCAGTATAGTAGGAACGAATGGAGCGGGAAAATCTACTATAGCATCGCTAATTTGCGGCTTTAACATACAGAGCGAAGGGCTCATTCTCCTTAATGGGCAGGACATTACAGGGATGTCAATAAAGGAAAGGGGCGAAAAAATTGGTTTCGTATTGCAGAATCAGAATCAGATGATTTCAAAAAGCATCATCTTTGATGAAGTTGCACTGGGGCTTGCAGTAAGAAAAATGCCAAAGGCAGAAATAAAAGATAGGGTTGAAAAAGTCCTTAAGATATGCGGAATGTATCCGTACAGGAATTGGCCGGTAAGTGCTGTAAGCTTTGGACAAAAAAAACGCATTACCATAGCGTCAATCCTTGTTATGAATCCAGAAATCCTTATTCTTGACGAACCTACAGCAGGACAGGACTATGCCCACTACACCGAGATAATGGAATTTCTTCGGTCGTTAAACAGGGAACTTGGCATTACAATCATAATGATAACACACGACATGCATCTTATGCTGGAATACACAGACAGGGCAATCGTCATTTCTGACGGGCAGGTTCTAGCAGACGGAAAGAGCACGGACATACTGACAGACGAAGCCATAACAAAAAGGGCAAGCCTAAAAAGGACAAGCCTGTATGATCTTGCCGTAAAATGCGGCATAGAAGAACCATCGGAACTTGCAGACCGATTTATCCAGTATGAACGGCAAAACAAAGCAAACGGAGGACAACATTAAATGGCAAAAATCATTACATACAGGGAAAAAGACTGCCTTATCCACAGACTGTGTGGTCTTACGAAACTTGTTTTCTTTATTGTATGGACACTTACAACAATGCTTACGTATGATACGAGAGTACTTGCCGTTATGATTGCAACCAGTTTTATCATATTCAAGCTGTCAAAGACAGACTGGGCACAGATTCGTTCCATATTTGGACTTATCGTCATATTTCTGAGCATAAACATACTGGCGATCTTTTTGTTTTCGCCATACGAAGGATGCAAGATATATGGTTCCCGTACAGATTTGTTTCGCATTACAGAAAGATACACCGTGACTGCACAACAGCTTTTCTATGAACTGAACGTAATGCTCAAATACTTTACCATCATTCCCTCCGTTTTCATGTTCATTACGTCAACGAATCCCAGTGAATTTGCTGCAAGTTTGAACAGAATCAAGATTCCTTACACGGCAAGTTATTCTGTTGCAATAGCATTGCGTTACGTTCCTGACGTGCAAACAGACTTTTACAGAATAAAGAATGCGCAGGAAGCCAGAGGAATCGAAATGTCATCAAAGGCAAGCATTTTTTCCAGAATAAAAAATATGAGTGCAATTCTGTTTCCGCTTGTATTTACCAGCATGGAAAAAATTGACTCTGTTACAAACGCAATGGAACTAAGGGGCTTTGGAAAACACAAGACACGAACATGGTATTCATCAAGGGCATTGAAAAAACAGGATTATATGGTAATTCTGTTTACTCTGATGTTTTCTGTGGCTGCTCTCTCTGTAACATTTTTGAATGGCAGCAGATTCTGGAATCCATTCTTATAACGCATCATAAAGAAAGTGACAAAAAAGAGGAAGCATATTATAATAGAGCACATGCCAATCGTAACTGACATTTCAAGACTGTCGCAAGTACTTTCTTCAGGGACTTTTTTTATTTTTTCGGAAAACGATATTTTTATAACACAGGGAACAGTTCTTCCGACTGCAGAAACGTTCCGAATGTGCATACATGAAGGAAAAACCTCTGCATGGTACTTTGAAACTGAATTGGATTACACCGCCTGTATGTTAAAAAAAGACTGCAAGGAAATTCAAGGCTGCTCAAAAATGCCGCTCAGCCAATTCTTTTGGGACACAAAAACAGAATCAGAAAAACACATTGGAATGCACTCAAAAATGGGAAACCTTGCAGCACGAGCACATGCTTTTTTACGTTTGAATGAAGTATACGTATACTGCCCTTCATGCGGAACAAAAATGCAGACTGATGAAACAGAGGCCGCAAAGATATGCCCCCACTGCGGTCGAAAAGACTTTCCTCACATTGAGCCTGCTGTTATCGTGCTTGTAAAGAAAGGCGAAGAGTTTCTTTTAGTAAAAAACAAGAACAGAACTTCAGATTTCTATGGCTGTGTATCAGGCTTTGTTGAACACGGAGAAAGCCTTGAAGAATGCGTAAAACGTGAAGTCATGGAGGAAACAGGCATAGCAATAACAAACATCCGATATGCAGGAAGTCAGGCATGGCCTTTTCCCGACCAGCTGATGCTCGCATTTACGGCAGATTACAAAAGCGGTACAATTAAGATGCAGGAAGAAGAACTTGATGATGCGGGCTGGTTCCACAAAGACAAGCTTCCTGTCATTCCACGTCCTGGCTCTGTTGCCTACAACCTCATCATGGGATGTTTTGATTCATGAACATGCTGCCATTCCAAATCAATCCAACTGAGTCCAGTTTTCTTCATTGAATATGTCATCGTGCACAGAAAACCAGTGTCCGTCTGCTGTATCGAAAGTTGTACCACAGTTTGTATCAGTTTGCCAATGTTCAGATGAAGTTACCATCTGAGGATGTGCCGTTTTTTCATAAGTCGAAATCAATTTACCTGTAAAAGGATTTACAGGTTTTTCAATTATTCCTTCGGTTGCAAGTGTTGGAACATCGGCATTTGTCATGAACTCATGAGAGACAGTAAACTCTGTTGCGCCAAAATCTTTTACCATTAAAAGGGGATTACAGTATTGCACATCTATTTTCGGATTTTTCATAAGCATATAATCGAACTGCGCAAGTCCTCGTCCGTGGTCTGCAACTAAAATGATGCGGGTATTATCGTATACCCCGTTTTCGCGCATAAAGTCAAACCATGTACCAAGTTCCCTGAATGCCACAAAATTAGCTGCATAGTGAATAACCTGATTACAGTTCTGCATGTCCATCCCTCGGTAAGAGGCTAGAGAAGGATGTTCCAACTCTCCATATGCAATTGCAAATGTATCCTCGTAGCTTGAATTTGAGTCAAGGTCATGTGTCGTACAATTTGTAATAGAGC
>JAFVDR010000172.1 GCA_017476165.1 Treponema sp.
AGGAGACATTCGGGTAAAAAGCGGTATCCTTATGGGAGTGTCTTCGTTGGAATCTGAAAAAATAGGACTATACAATGCGGATAAAATAGCTTCGATATTCTATGGCACAACACCTCGTCTGTTAACCCAAGAATTTGAAGGTGTCCCTTCTATAGCATTGAATATTGATATGGCAGATAAAATCGGAATGGATATATCATTGTCTACACTTGCATCTGTTGACCAGATTTATGGAGGACCGTTCAATTGATTTATGAATTAAAGGGAAATGGATTTTGGCTGGATGAAGCCTGTGACAAGCTGCTGGAATACCTGAAATCAATCGGTACTGAAAATAAAACGATTGTATGTGCTGCAGGTATGACTCCTTCTGCTCCAATTCATTTTGGAATTCTAAGGGAAGTTGCCATAACTGCTTTTATTGTGGATGAATTGATTCAACGGCGGAAAAAGGCCAGACTTGTTTATTACTGGGATGATTATGATCATTTTTGTAAAGTGCCGTATTACACTACGCGGGAGGCTGTAGAAGAGCATATTGGCAAGACGTTGAGGGAAGTCCCAGATTTTAATGGATGCTACAATTCCTATGGAGAGCATTATATGCATGAGTTTGAAAAATGCGTCCATAAATGCGGTTTTTTCCCAAATTACAACTATCAGTCCAGAATGTATAAATATGGACTGTATGCAGATCGGATCAGGGGGGCACTGGACAAGAGAAAAGAAATCTTTGACATTGTAAGCCGTTCCTCTGGCATGTCGGATGAAGAAGCTGCACAAAAACGAGACTCGTATTATCCGTTGGAAATATATTGTGATGTCTGCGGCAAGGATTTTACCGTGACTACGGAATGGAATCGGGAATCTGATACAGTAAGCTATACCTGCAAAAAATGTGGGCATTCGGGATCATACATCATCGGAAAGGATTTCAGGGGAAAGCTTGCATGGAAGGTAAACTGGGCAACTCGATGGAGTGTTGACGGTGTAAGCTTTGAAAGTTCCGGTGAAAACCAGCTTACTGATACAGGAAGTTATTCTGTTTCAAGTAGGGTAGCAACAGAAATTTTTGGAGGACATATTCCGTTTTCTTTATTGTATCGGTTTATAGGAATGCCGGGCATTGCAAAAGTGTCTAGGGCACAAGGTGAAAAAACTCTTGCAACCCGCCTTGTTGGAGTGCTCGAACCGTGCATTGTACGCTGGCTTCTTGTAAAGAATCCCCCGAACAAGCCGTTTTCTGTGGATATCGAAGAAGGCATTTTTAGAATCTATCATGAATGGGATTTGTTTGTAGACAAGGTTGAATCGGGTCAGTGTTCGGAACTTGACAGGCGAATTTATGACATTTCAATGAGTGGTGTTGAGTTTTGTAAATTCCGAATTCCGTTCAGGACGCTCATTATTGCACTGGGGCTGTGCGAGGGCAATAAAAAGCTTGCCGCAGAACGGCTTCGCATCATGACGGGGTTCAAGGGGAGTGCAGTAGAGCTGCTTACTGCAGCCCATACCAGAATCAATGCTGCTTCCTACTGGCTGTATGAATGTGGCCATGTAGAAAATCAGCTTTCTTTGCGGTCTTCCTTTAATGAAGAGGCATGGAACTCGTTCTCAGACTCATGCAAGAATGCAGTCTTGCAGCTGTGCGACAATCTGAATTCGTTTACGAATGAGGAAGATGCAAAGAAAATTTTGTATGACATAGCTTCTAGTTCTGGCACTGACAAGGAACTGTTTCGCGCTCTATATTTATTGTGTCTTGGAAAAGAACGAGGACCTAAATTGGCGACATTATTGTGTCTGACTCAGAAAGAAAAACTTATGACGTTGCTGAAAGGAGATTATAAATGACAGATGTGAATGAAACGGGCATGGTGATTAATAAACGGGAATCCATTAAGAGCAGGTTGCAGCGGTATTTCCTGTTTATTTCACTTTCCATAATTTTTCTTATGAGCATATTTTCCCTTGTTTTTTTCTATAACAGTACGATGAAGGAAAGTACCTCTGTCGTCAGAAACAAACTGTTGCTAGCCGATTTGTTCATTCAGGGCAAGAAATCTGACATTTCTGAACTGGCTGAAAACCTGTCATCCAACAGGAGCGTCCAGCTTGGCATTGAATTGGAAAGCAGCATAAAGGTTACAGAATACATCGATTCCATTGATCAGAACAGCAATTATAGAATAGGAGTGTTTGATGTGTCGGGACGTCAGCTAACTGAAATAAACAGCAAGTTTGTTAGTGAAAGAGCTGTGCTCGACAAGGCTTTTGCAGGACATGCTTCCATGGAGCCGTGTTTTATAGATGTTTCGGGAATAAAGACTCCTGCCTATGTTGCTTCGAGTCCAGTCTACTATAATGATGAAATTATTGGTGCTGTGATTGTAGAATTTGTGTTCATGGAAAATCAGAGTTTCTTTACTGAATTGGCAAGAAACCTTGACTGTGAACTTGCAATCTATTCCAACAGTGCAACTGTTGTTTCTACTGGTGAATTGATAATAACGGAACAGTTGTATAAGACTGTTGCCTATTTGGGTAGGACGTATGAAGAAATTAGCCTTCGATCTTCTGGATTGAATGAATACAAGGCAATCCTTGATAGTTCTGGTGAACCTGTTGCAGTCATTCGTGTTCACATGTCGTCGGATCCTTACATAAAAGTGTTTATGACAGCCATTGTCGTATACATTATTCTTGCAACCATATTTACCATAATTGTCATTGCCTTGGTTCTCCGAGTTTCAGCAAGCATTTTGAATCCTATTGAACTGTTGCTTAAGAATGTCAACATTGTCCGCAACGGAGATTTAAGCCATGAAGTCATTCTTCACGTTCAGGATGAAATCGGACGGCTTGGTTCTGCCTTTAATGAACTGCGTTCCCAGCTCAATGACAAGATTACCACAATCCAGACAATGAACCAGTCTTTGGAAGAAACTGTGCAGGAGCGCACTTCGCGGCTGAATACATTGAATGACAAGATGAAGCATTATCTGTCTCCTCAGCTGTATGCTTCCATTTCGGGAGGAGAGCGTGACGTTTCTGTTGACAAACATTACAGAAAAAAGCTGACGGTATTTTTCTCTGATGTCGTAAACTTTACTGCGACAACAGAATCTTTGGAAGCTGAAGATTTGTCAACGCTTTTGAATTCCTATCTTGATACGATGGCAGAAATTGCACAGAAGTACGGAGGTACCATTGACAAGTATGTTGGTGATGCTGTAATGGTTTTCTTTGGAGATCCGGAATTTACTTCTGACAAGGATCATGCCGTGCGTGCAGTAAAAATGGCAATGGACATGCAGGAACGCTTGATTACATTCCGTGAAGAATGGCGTTCCCGCGGTGTAGAAAATCCATTCCATGTACGCATGGGAATCAATACTGGATACTGTACTATTGGAAACTTTGGTTCTGAAACAAAGATGGACTATACAATAATAGGCAACAATGTCAACCTTGCTGCACGGTTCGAAGCTGCTGCAGAACCTGATTCCATTTTGATGAGTCCTGAAACATACATGTTAGTCCGTGATGAAATTGAATGCATTGTCGGCGGAGAATTTTCACTGAAAGGTGTTTCTGGAACAATCAAAGCATATACGCCTGTGAAGGTTAAAAAGTCAAAAGTGAATGTTAATTTTGCAAAGGTAACATCTCGGGGAGAAGTCCTGTTTCCTGAAAAACCTGTTGACCTTAGACTGCTTTCTCCTTCGGAACGCAAGCAATTGCTTTTGTCTGTCAAGACTGCATTCCATGATATTGCAGAGACCAGCAAAGGTATTGCAGAAAAAAAAGCTGCCAAACCAAAAGTGGTACGACAGCTTGACGGCGATGAAGGAAAGGCTAAGAAAGTTCCTGAAAATAAAAAATAATCAAGCAAAGTTCTTCAAAAGACCTTTGCATCCTTCTATAATCTGATCATAGGTTGTGTCAAAATCATCGGTATACCATGGATCGGCAATGTCGCCCGGGTGTACCGTGTATTCCCTCAGCTTGTGGATTTTGCCGTCAGGATCGTTGCCGAAAATGCGCAGCATGTTCCTGATGTTGTTGCTATCCATTCCTATGATGTAATCGTATTCTGCATAGTCATCTTTTGTAATTTGGGAAGCCTGATGGGGCGTCATGCGTATTCCCATTTCCTGCAATTTTCTACGGGCAGGCGGGTAGGGCGGATTTCCCAGTTCCTCCGTGCTGGTAGCTTTTGAATAGATGTAAAAGCTGTCTGAGAGATTTGCTTCATCAACGAGTTGCTTCATGATAAATTCTGCCATTGGAGAACGGCATATATTGCCGTGACATACAAAAAGAATTTTAGTAACTGTATTCATAATAGTGCAATGAGTTTTTCGATGTTTTCCCGTGTCGTTGCCCAGCTTGTTGCAAAACGAACGACAGTGTGCGTGTTGTCGAATTTTTGCCAGAAACTGAAACCTACTTCTTGTTTCAGCTCTTCCATTTTTTTGTTTTCCAAGATGATGAACTGCTGGTTTGTCGGAGAGTCAAGATAGAACTGATACCCTCGTGCAAGGAATGCCTGTTTGAGCATGTCGGCCATTTCAATGGCATTGCGACTTATGGTAAAATACAAGTCATCGGTAAAAAGTACATCAAACTGTATGCCAAGCAGGCGCCCTTTTGCAAGCAGTGCTCCATGCTGTTTTGTAAGTGTTTCAAAATGTGCAGGCTTGTTGTTGTGGGTAAAAACAACGGCTTCCCCACACAAAGCTCCCACTTTTGTGCCGCCAATGTAGAAAATGTCGCACAGAGATGCAATGTCGCTGATGGATGTATCTGATTTCGAACTCATGAGAGCATATCCAAGGCGTGCTCCGTCTATGTACAGCGGAATAGAGTATGTCGAGCAGGTTTCATAAATGTCTTCAAGTTCTTTTTTTGTGTAAATGGTTCCATATTCCGTTGGCTGCGAAATGTATACCATACCGGGAAATACTTCGTGCTCGTGATTTCCGTCATTGTAAAAATCATCTATAAATGCCTTTAGCTCAGGAGCTTTTATTTTGCCTTCATGTTCTGGAATGCAGAGGACTTTGTGTCCTGTATATTCAATAGCCCCAGCTTCGTGCGTGCTTACGTGTCCTGTAGAAGCAGCTATGACTCCTTCATAGGGTTTCAGTACTGTATCAATGATAATCTGGTTTGTTTGCGTACCACCGACAAGAAAAGCAACGTCAGCATCCTTTTTTTTGCATGCCTGCTTTATTTTTTCTTTTGCCCGTGTCGAATAGATGTCGTTTCCGTAGCCTGAAAGCTGTTCCATGTTTGTCTGCATGAGCTGTTCAAGTATTTTGGGGTGTGCACCCTCAATATAGTCGCTTTCAAATGAAATCATGACTCTATTATACACATTTTAGAGTTATCGGCAAGAATAGTGCTGTTCGTGTTTCCCCCCTACAGCATTTTCTGATCGAGTGACAGACCAATTTCGGGTAAGTGACAAAATGGTGCTTGCACTGTGGCAGATGTAGTCACGAAACTGAGTTTTTCGATTTGCTTTTCCACTTGAAACAACCAGTCTTCGGTTTTATTTTTGGAAAAAGAAAAAATCTTTGCCTTTAACCCTTGACACTTTTTTATAATACCAATATACTTTATACACTTTAGCAAATAAAGTGATGGGCTATTAGCTCAG
>JAFVDR010000173.1 GCA_017476165.1 Treponema sp.
CTATCTTGAATATCTTTTGACGCGTCACCTTATCAACAATGGACACAGAAAGCTTCGGTTTGTTGGTACGTTCAACTCGACGACCAGCATAAACGACCGCTACATGGGGTTTGCAAAAGCCCTGCTTGAAAATAACATTCCTGTCAGCATTGATGATGTCATTCCGGATCGCGATGCGAGGGGCGGCATTGTCATTCCTCCGCTGCCAGAGGACGATTTGCCATCGGCCTTTGTGTGCAACTGCGACGAAACGGCCGTCAGGCTGATCACCGAGCTGCGCTCCCACGGCATTCGTGTTCCCGAAGACGTTTCCGTCGTTGGTTTCGATGATTTTTATGCAGCCCCCTATGACGGTCCTGCCCTTACGACTGTGGCCGTAGACTTTGAAGCCATGGCACGTACCGTTGTAGATGTTCTGCTCAGAAAGATTAACGGTCAGCCGTATAACAAAGGATGCACTGTCGTTGGAGGCAAGTTGGTATTCAGGGATTCCGACAAACCTGTCTGACCTTCTTTTTTTTGCATTTGTACCAGCGCTTTCTCTCTGCGAAAAACCCCTCGAAACGATGAGCTTCGAGGGGTTTGTTTATTATTTAGTTAAAAAATATGTAAAAAATTAATTAATAAGCTAAATTTTTGTTGACAAAATAAAGAAACTGATTAACAATTAAATTAGCTAAATAAATTAATAAATGTTAATTTTATTAGCTAACTTTTAATGCCGACAGTTGCCAACAATGCTGTCGGCTTCGTTTGGAGTTTTACGTATGAGCCATTTTGTCAATGGAATTGATCTTCCTGATATGCCGTGGCAGGAAAAGCCTGCCGGATGGAACCTTCCTGTGTGGAGGTACTCGGAAAACCCTGTCATTAAGCGGAATCCGTTTAAGGGCATGGGGCGCATCTTTAACAGTGCCGTTGTGCCATACAAGGGTGCATTCGTGGGCGTGTTTCGGGGCGAAACGACGACAGGCCGTCCGTTCCTGTATTTGGGGCATTCCGCAGACGGCATCAGCTGGCAGTATGATGAAGAAAAAATCTCCATGGTTGATGAGCAGGGAAAAACGTGGAATCCACTGTATGCATACGATCCCCGTTGCGTGCTTGTAGACGGACAGTACTACCTTATCTGGTGCGGAGACTTTGACGGTGCATCGCTGGGCATTGCACGCACCAGTGATTTCAAGACGTTTGTGCGCCTTGAAAATCCTTTCCTTCCGTTTAACAGGAACGGAGTTCTGTTTCCACGCAAAATAAATGGCGAATATGTGCTTTTGAGCCGTCCTAGCGACAGTGGACACACGCCCTTTGGCGATGTGTTTTTGAGCAGGAGTCCGGATCTTACGTTTTGGGGCAAGCATCGCCTTGTCATGAGCAAGGGCGGAAGCGGCTGGTGGCAGGCTGTAAAGATTGGCTGTGGACCTGCTCCTCTCGAAACTGATGAAGGCTGGCTGGTCTTTTACCATGGTGTAACGGGAACGTGCTCAGGCTTTGTATATTCGATTGGTGCTGCATTGCTTGACCGGGACTGTCCAAGCAAAGTGTTGTACCGCAGTGGACGCTATTTGCTTACGCCCGAGGAAAGCTACGAGACAAGCGGTTTTGTGCCGAACGTAACATTTCCTGTTGCTGCCCTTGCTGACCAGAAGACTGGGCGCATTGCGCTGTATTATGGTGCAGCTGATACGGTGGTGGCTCTGGCATTCTGCCAGTTGGACGAAGTGATTGCCTACATAAAGGAAAACAACGAACTTGTCGCCGGTGATGGTGATGAAGGTCGTTTTTAACGGATAGGGTATAGGAGGAACATGTGAAAAAAAGAGTAAATGTACTGAAAGTGGTTGCCGGAACATGCGTGGTGCTCAGCGCCACATTGTTTTCCAGCTGTTCTAAGAAAGAAGCTGCAGCGGTGAATGCACCGACTGTTGCCTACAAGGATGTTGTGCTGGGTGAAACAGGCAAAGACCTGAACGTAACGCTTAAGTTGCTGAACCACAAGACTGATATGCTTGCAGCCGATTATCCTGGCAAAAATTGGGCTGCCTACATTGCAGAGTTCAATCAGATGTACCCGAACATTAAGATTGAGGTGGAAGGAATTACAACCTATGCAGATACGGCGCTCATGCGTCTTCAGGGTGGTGCATGGGGCGACATCATGATGATTCCTGCCGTAGATAAAAAAGACTTGCCTGAATACTTTATGCCTTACGGAAGCATTTCTGACATGGAAAAGGAAATCCGCTTTGCAAACCAGTGGATGTATGATGATGTTGTGTATGGTGTTCCATACATGGCAAACGCACAGGGTGTACTGTACAACAAGCGGATTTTCCGCGAAGCCGGCATCACTGAACTCCCCCGTACGCCAGATGAATTCATTGCAGCCCTCAAGAAGGTAAAGGCAAAGACAAATGCCATTCCTCTGTACACAAACTATGCTGCAAAGTGGACGATGGGTGCATGGGATGCCTATATTGGAGGCAGTGCTACCGGAAGCGGTGAATATCAGAATCATACATTGCTGCACGAATCGAATCCGTTCCGCAATTACGGAGACAACACTCATGCCTATGCCGTGTACAAAGTGCTGTACGATGCTGTTGCCCAAGGTCTCATAGAAGACGATTATGCTACCACTGACTGGGAGGGCTGCAAGGGCATGATGAACCGTGGTGAGATTGCCACCATGGTGCTCGGTTCATGGGCTGTGTCACAGATGCAGGGGGCTGGTCCGAATGCCGATGACATCGGTTACATGTCGTTCCCCATTACAATAAACGGAAAGCAGTTTGCATCTTCGGGCGGAGACTATTGCTATGGCATCAATGCCCGCATTTCTTCGGACAGGCAGCTTGCTTCCCTTGTATTCGTAAAGTGGCTGACGGAACGCTCTCATTTTTCTTACAACGAAGGCGGCATTCCGATTTCTGCAAAGGACAATGATTATCCTGACCTGTACAAGGCATTCGATGGCATAGAGTTTGTTCCTGACAATCCTGCCCATGCCGGTGAAGAAGATATTCTGAACGTGCTGAATGCCGATTCTGAACTGAACATAAACAGCGGCGGAAACGAAAAGGTCATGAGCATTGTTGAACATGCGTTTAACAAGGACGAAAGTTTTGATGACATCATGGAAGAATGGAATGCTGCATGGTCTGCTGCACAAAAGAAAAACGCGGTGAGCGTCAACTGATGAAAATGCGGTGAATGATGGACAGGGGTTGTCCCTGTCCGTTGTTGCACTTGTAAGGAGGATGCAGATGTCTTTTGTACATAGAAAGAAAAGACCTGCAGGAGAGCTGGCTGTGATTTGTGCATTTATAGCAGTTCCGCTTGTTCTTCTGTTTGTGTTTACGTACCTGCCGTTTGGAGAGATGGTTGGATTCAGCTTTTTCAACATGAAATACATTGGTGCAAGAAAGTTTGTCGGACTTTCCAATTATCGTGAACTGTTTACGCGCTCTGACATCTTTCAGTCATTAAAACTGAGCCTTTACTACATGGGCGGCTCTCTTGTTCAGCTGACACTGGCTCTGTTTCTTGCAACGCTTTTAAGCTTTAGGACAAAAGGCGGCAATCTGTTCAAGGGCATCATGTTCTTTCCGTACCTTATTAACGGCATTGCCATTGGTTTTATATTCAAATTCTTTTTTACGCACGGTTTTGTGTTTGATACGGTATTGAGCTGGGCTGGCTTTTCCATGGACAGCATGCCGTATTGGCTGAGAACCAGAGGCCTGAACAATGTGTGCCTTGTGGGAACATCCGTGTGGAGATACTTTGGCCAGAATATGGTTCTGTTCATTGGAGCAATCATGTCTGTAGACGGCTCTCTGTACGAGGCTGCCGACATTGACGGTGCAAACAAGTTCCAGCAGTTTTTTCATATCATACTCCCCAGCATAAAGACAATCATTACGCTGAATGTCATTCTGTCCATTACTGGTTCCCTGAGTGCGTTTGAGCCTCCGTACGTCATTACGAGCGGAGCCAACGGAACGGGAACGTATTTCATCATCATGGACAGAATTGCCCACACCAGCCAGAAAGTTGGCCTTGCAAGTGCCATGGCAGTATTCCTGCTGGTCGTTATCATTGTGGTGACCGTCCTTCAGAATGTGTTCTTTAAATATGTGTTCCGCAATGCTAGTGCTGAAAGTTCTGAAGGAGGAAACATCTTATGATGAAAAAAAAGTATTATGCCAGCTGCACTGCCGGCTCGGCACTTTCCGTTTTTGGAAAATATTTTTCCCTCGTGTTCTTTTCGTTTTGGACTCTGCTTCCACTGGTGTCGTGCCTTATTACGGCGTTCAAGAATGAAGCAGAATATCAGGCAACGTCAGTCATGACTCTGCCGCATGTCTGGGAGTGGTCAAACTTTGTAAAGGCTTTTGCAACGGCAGACATGGGACGGGCATTCATGAACTCGGTAATCGTACTTGTATGTGTCCTTGCAGGCTCCATTGTCATCAGCTCCCAGCTTGCATTCGTGCTGAACCGATTTCGTTTTTTTGGCAACAGTCTTATCCGCCGCCTGTTTCTTTTTGCTACGCTTTTGCCGGGTGTTGCCATGCAGGTTTCCGTGTACAAGATAATGGGGTCTCTGGGGCTCATCAACCACTTGTACGGATACATCATCATGATGATGGGAACTGATGTCATTACGATATACATATTCATTCAGTTTATGGAAAACATTCCTCTGTCTCTTGACGAAAGTGCCATCATGGACGGTGCCAACTATTTTACAATCTATGCGCGCATCATATTTCCGCTCTTAAAGCCTGCCATTGTTACCAGTCTTATCCTAAAAGGGGTGAGTACATACAATGAGTACTATGCTGCCAACCTGTACTTGCAGTCTCAAAAACTTCGGACGGTGTCAATCTCTCTGTACACCTTTACGGGGCCTTTGGGAAGCCGCTACAACCTGATTTGTGCAGGAGTCATCATTTCTCTTGTTCCTGCATTCATTGTGTTCATATTGTGCCAGAAGCACATTTATTCGGGCATTACTGCCGGTGCAGTAAAAGGTTGATGAAGCATGAAGAAGTTTCGTGTTGCTGCCGTGTTCTCTGACGGTTGTGTCCTTCAGCGCGGCAAAACTGTCTGCATATTTGGAGAAGGTAAAGATGGTGCCCTCGTGTCCGCCACGTTGTCTTCTGAAAACGGTACCGTTCTTGCAGAAAATGATTCAATCGTAAAGGACGGAAAATGGCGTGTCTTTCTGCCTCCTGTATCTGCTTGCGAAGGGTGCACCCTTGCCGTGTCCTGTGAATCAGATGATGCTGAAGAGTGTGGGGGCATTTCGTTTTCCGATGTGGCCGTGGGCGAAGTATGGCTTGCCGGTGGGCAGTCGAACATGGAGTTTGAGCTGAGAAACTGTGCCGAAGGTCCTGAGGAACTTGCAAAAATGAATGACACTGCACAATCCGTTCGGGTGCGCTATTATTATACTCCCAAGAATTCTTTTTTTAGTCCTCGGTTTTATGAGCAGGAAGACGCTTCCCACTGGACAAAGTGGGGAGATTCGCTTTGCTCTGAAAACGGTTCGTGTGCAACATGGTCCGCTGTTGCCTATTTCTGTGCAAAGCGTCTTTCGCAGGCCTTGGGAGTAACGGTGGGCATTATTGGATGCAACTGGGGCGGTACGTCTGCCAGTGCATGGATTCCCCGAGCGCGTCTACAGGAAGATGTGCATCTGTCATCCTATCTTGATGACTATGAACGAGCAGTAAGCGGCAAAAGCCTTGAGCAGCAGTGCGATGAATTCGAGTCGTACAGCATACAGCGTGAACGTTGGTTAGAAAAAGCAAAAACGAATCCTCCAGAACAGCTTGAACCGGATCCTTGGCCAGGTCCTATGGGCTGTCATAATCCATGCCGCCCATGCGGTTTGTATGACTGCCTTGTTTCACGCGTGATGCCGTACACAATGAAGGGCTTTTTATACTATCAGGGTGAAAGCGACGACCATAAGCCCCATACTTATGACCGCCTGCTAGCAACCCTCATTTCTCAATGGAGGAGTGACTGGGGCGACCGTACAATGCCTTTTGTGATAGTGCAGCTTCCTGAACACCGCGATGCCAATCGGGAAGATTCGCATTCATGGTGTGTCATACGGCAAGCACAGCAGCATGTGTGGCAGACTGTCCGCAACACGGTTCTTGTTCCTGCCTTGGGATTGGGTGCCTACGATAACATTCACCCTGTCCACAAAAAGGAACTGGGAGAACGCATCTGTGCGGCATTGCTGTATGATGTTTACAGGCAGAAAGGGGCAGCGTTTGCCCTGCCGCCTGTGGCATGCAATGCCCTGCGTTCCGGCAGCAAGGTCATCCTTACGGTGGCACATGCCGGAGCAGGGCTTACATTCCGCACTGATGCCGTGCGTTTGGAACACTACCGCGACATGGAAGCCCGTCAGGGGCATGCTGTGCCTGACGATTTTACCGGCATGGAAGTGTGTGCAAGTGACGGGGTGTATCATCCTGCCACGGCGGAATATGTACAGGGGTGTTCCGACGGAGTCGTTCTGCTTGCTGTAACTGCTGAAAACGTTACTCGTCCAACGGGAATCAGGTACGGATGGTACAATTACGGGCCTGTCACATGGTTTGGTGTGAACGGTCTGCCCCTGCTTCCTTTTTTGCTTTCCTGTTAGGGTGACCCTTTACAAAGTCTGAAAGTGTGCTAAAATGTTTGCATGAAGCAATCGATTTTGTTGTCATGTGCACTTGCTATTGTTCTTATGACGAGTAGCTGTGCTAAAAAAAATGCACATTATTACGCAAAAAAGCAGGGGCTGGATTTTGGATTTGCCGTAACGAGCGGAGATCTTACCCAGCATCCGAATGTAGATATTCTCATCGAAAATGCAACCATGATTGTGTCGGAAAACAACATGAAAAGCGGCAACCTGCATCCAAACAAACGGTTTTGGAACTGGAGTGACGTTGACACTCTCATGGATTTTGCAGCTACGCATGATATTGCCGTTAAATTTCATACGCTGTTTTGGCATCAGCAGAATCCTCCTTTTATCATAAACCTTGCATCAAAGGAAGAAGCCATTGAAGCAATGGACGAACACATAAAGACCATTATGGAACGCTATCGCGGCAAGGTCAAAGTGTATGATGTGGTAAATGAAATGTTCAACGAAGACGGTACGCTGAGAGAGACCGTGTGGCTGGATTTGATGGGACCGGAATACATTGAGCATGCACTGCGCACTGCTCATGCCTATGATCCAAAGGCAAAGCTGTACTTGAATGAGTACAACAATGAAAACAAGGGCTATGCAAAGTCCGATGCCATGTACAATCTTGTAAGGGACTTTAGGCAGCGTGGGGTGCCAATCGATGGAATCGGCATGCAGTTGCATCTGGACGGCACGCAGCCGCTGGATGTTGAGGCAATACGGGCAAACATACAGCGGTATGCGGAAATCGGCATCGAAGTGTCATTCAGCGAGATAGATGTGCGGATTCCTTCATCGAATCCAGAAGCATACCAGCAGGTTCAGGAAGACATCTACTGTACCCTGCTGAAAATTGCCCTTGACGAGCCGAATGTCAAAAGCTACATCATGTGGGGCTACAGCGACAACGGCAGCTGGATTCCTCGCTCATTTCCTTCATTCGGCTATGCACTGCCGTTTGATTATGACCGGAATCCAAAACCTGTATACACTGCCATGGTAGACCTTTTGAAAAACTACAAAAGGTAGCAGTGGACTGCCTTGGGAGCCTTTTGAAAACCCTATTGCGTCTATTGTAGAAACTTGCTAAAATACACTTGCACAAAGAGGTGCATGCCGTTTTTGGTGTGCACCTCTTTTTTTATGTGGAGGATGTGGTGGATACCTTTTTAAGACAAGTGGTAAACGGGCTTTCGCTGGGAAGCATCTATGCATTGATTGCTCTTGGCTATACAATGGTATACGGCATTGTAAAGCTCATAAACTTTGCACATGGCGATGTCATGATGGTTGGCGCGTATGCCGGCTACTTTGTGCTTCGGGCAATGGGGGCAACTCCTGTCGGCCTGTTTTGCGCTTTTGTGGCTGCCATGGTTATATGTTCTTTGTTAAGTCTTGTGATTGAACGCTGTGCGTACCGGCCGCTGCGGAATGCACCTCGGCTCAATTCCCTTATTACGGCAATTGCCGTGGAACTGATTCTGCAAAACCTGATGCGCGTCCTTCCCTTTGTTGGACCTGCTCCGCGCCAGTTTCCTACAATGCCTACAAAAATGTTCAGCATCGGACTCATTACCATTTCAAACATACAGATTATCGTCATCATTTCTTCGGCAGTGCTCATGCTCGTGCTGAATTACATCATCAATTATACAAAGATAGGAAAAGCCATGCGTGCTGTCAGCTACGACATGGGTGCGGCAAGCCTTATGGGAATCAGCGTCAACAGCACTATTGCCATTACGTTTGTCATAGGTTCCATTCTTGCTGGTGCTGGTGGGGTTCTGTATGCAACTGCGTATCCCCAGATTTCTCCGACAATGGGGTACATCCCTGGTTTAAAGGCCTTCGTTGCTGCTGTTCTTGGAGGCATCGGCTCTGTCCCTGGTGCCATGGTGGGCGGTGTCATTCTTGGTATTGCAGAAACAATGACAAAGGCCTATCTGTCTTCTCAGTATGCCGATGCAATTTCATACAGCATACTGATTGTCATGTTGCTGGTAAAGCCTGCCGGATTGCTTGGCAAAAAGCATGTCGTTAAGGTGTGATGAGGAGTTGAATGATGAAAAACAAAGTTTTGCGAAATATGCTTATTCCCGGCGTTGTGGCTGTTGCGTGCATCGTCATTCCAGCCCTGCTCATTCAGGTGGGTATCATAGAGGGCTATCCTGCCCAGATTATTACGCTTGCTGCAATCAATGCAATCATGGCAATCAGCGTAAACATGATCTGCGGCATAACGGGGCAGCTGTCACTGGGGCAGGCTGGCTTTGAAGCCCTTGGTGCGTATGCCGTCATTCTGTTTACGACAAACTGCCACATTCCTCTTGGTATCAGTATTGTCATTGCAGGTTTTGTGGCTGCATTCTTTGGCTTTTTGATTGGATTTCCGACCTTAAAGCTTGAAGGAGACTATCTTGCCATCGTTACCCTTGCATTCGGCGAAATCATCCGCGTTGTACTGGTAAACCTGAAGGGCATTACGGGTGGTCCAAACGGAAAGTCGTTTTCTACGGTGTTTACTACATCCCTTGACTATGGTGCAAGTCTTGCATACCTGTCTATCATCGGAACGCTTGTCCTTATCATTGTGCTGCTCCAAAACTTTTTGCGTTCCACGTATGGACGTGCCATCCTTTCTGTACGCGAAGATGAAGTTGCAGCAAACAGCAATGGAATCAGCGTATTCCTGTACAAAATGATAGGATTTGTCATTGCATCGTTCATTGCTGGCATTGGCGGTGCGCTGTATGCTGCCCTCATTGCATTTGTAAAGCCTGACCTTGCTTCGTTCAACAATTCCATAAACGATTTGATTTATGTTGTCTTGGGTGGCATGGGCAGCATCACTGGCGGTATCCTTGCCGCATTTGTGCTGACTGTGCTGCAGGAAAGCCTGCGCTTCCTCAAGGATTTCAGATTGCTGTTTTATCCTGTCATTTTGATTGTCGTCATGCTCTTTAGACCTCAGGGGCTGCTTGGTACACGCGAGCTTAGCTTTGTAAAGGTGTATGATGGCATTCCTGGCTTTGTGCGCAGACTTCTGAAAAAAGATACTCGTAAGCAGGAGGCCCGGTAATGGCAGAAGAAAGAGAATTGTTGCTTCGTGCAAAAAATATCGCAATTCAGTTTGGCGGTCTTCGTGCCGTCAGTGATTTTAGTCTCGATCTGTATAACGGCGAGCTGATTGGACTTATTGGTCCAAACGGTGCAGGAAAAACGACCGTATTCAACATGCTTTCCGGCATCTACAAGCCAACGGAAGGTGCCATAACGTTTGTTGACCGAAACGGCAGACTTCAGATGATAAACAAAAAGTCTCCGGCACAGCTGAACCGAATTGGCATTGCCCGTACGTTTCAAAACATTCGCCTGTTTGGAAATTTGTCTGTTGCCGACAATATCAAGATTGCCTTGCATCAGAACCGTACCATCAATCCGTTGGACGTTGAGTTCAGGACAAAGAAATTCCGCAAGGATGAAATAATGATGCAGGAACGGACGAAAAATTTGTTGTCACTGTTCCATCTGGACGGAAAAATGAACGAGTTTGCAAAGAATCTTCCGTATGGTGAACAGCGGCAGCTGGAAATCTGCCGTGCACTGGCAAGCAAGCCAAAGCTGCTCTTGCTGGATGAACCCGCTGCTGGCATGAATGGACAGGAAACGGAAAATCTTATGAACATGATTTCTTTCATACGCAAGGAATTCAATCTGACGGTATTGTTGATTGAGCATGACATGAAGCTTGTCATGAGCATTTGCGAACGGCTTATGGTTCTTAATTACGGACGCATTATAGCCAGCGGAAAGCCTGCCGAAATTCAGTCGAACAAAGAAGTCATCAAGGCGTATTTGGGCTCTGGCTACGAAGCCGTTCAAGCAGGAGGTGCAGAATGAGCATTCTAGAAGTAAACAATCTTGCTGTTTCGTATGGAGCAATAAAGGCCTTGAAAGGCATATCCTTTTCCGTGGAAAAAGGCGAAATCATCAGTTTGATAGGTTCAAACGGTGCTGGAAAAACTACTACGCTCCATTCCATCAGCAATCTCATAAAAAAAGACGGCGGCTCTATAGTGTTTGATGGCATTGACATTACAAAGCTTTCTGCCGACAAGATTGTCAGACACAAACTCATTCAAGTTCCCGAAGGAAGACGTGTGTTTGCGAACATGAGCGTAAAGGAAAATCTGGAAATGGGCTATTATACCCGTAGCGATTCAGCCGGCATCAAGAAGGATTTGGAATGGGTGTTTGATCTGTTTCCTCGGCTTAAGGAGCGAATCAAGCAGTTTGCAGGCACGTTGATTGGTGGTGAACAGCAGATGCTTGCAATGGCGCGGAGCTTGATGGCAAGGCCTGAACTTCTTTTGCTGGATGAACCAAGCATGGGGCTTGCTCCTATACTCGTTGATGAAATTTTTAATATCATTAAAAAAATAAATGCAAATGGAACAACTATCCTTCTGGTTGAACAAAATGCATACAAGGCACTATCAATTGCAGACCGCGCCTATGTGCTGGAAACCGGAAGCATAACAAAGAGTGGAGTCGCAAAAGACTTGATTAATGACAATGCAGTGAAATCTGCATACTTAGGAGGCTAAGGTATGTTGGTAAAAGACGTAATGACTAAGAATCCTGTTACGGTAACGACAGGAGTTTCCATTCCAGAAGTAAAAGGCCTGATGAGTCAGAAGCATGTCAGCAAGCTTCCTGTTCTAGACAAGAATGGTGCTTTGGTTGGACTCATAACGGAAAGTGACTTGATAAAGGCTTCTCCGAGCGAAGCAACAACGCTGGACATGTTTGAACTGAGCTATCTTTTGAGCAAGCTTACTGTTGAAAAGACGATGGTAAAAAAAGTGATAACTGTCATTGAGTCCGAACCGGTGGAAGAAGCTGCACGGCTCATGGACGACATGGACGTGGGGTGCCTGCCCGTCTTGCGCAACGGGCTTGTTGTTGGCATCATTACGGAAAAAGACTTGTTCCGCTCTTTCGTGAACATGTTTGGCACTCGCCATGCCGGTGTGCGTGCAACATTCATCATGAGCGATAAGCCCGGTGACCTTGCAAACTTTACAAAGATTCTTGCCGAAAACAAGGCGAACATTGTCTCTCTGGTAACGTCTGATGTTGAAGATGAAAGCTGTCGCAAAGTGACCATGAGGGTGACAGACATAGAACTTTCTGCCCTTGAAAAGATTATACACGACAGCAATTTGAAGCTGGAAGACATTCGGAACGTTTGAACGTATGCAGGACATGGATGAATCTGAAATAGAATGCCGCATTCGACAGCTGGAATCTGAGGAAATTCCCCATGTCCGCATGCACTATAATAAAGTTTTGTATGAATTTCTTGATTCCGGCTGCTTTCCATCCCCTGCGTTGCATTCTGAACTGGATGCAGCAAAAGAAGATTTCCTGGCAAAGCAGTCGGAACTGGAGGAATTGAAGCGGCTCCTGTTTTATCTTGAAGAATCTGATTGACGTTTACTTTATGGTCTGAATGAACCTTTCTACAGCCCGCGAGTGTGGCAGACCACGCTTCCATGCGAGAACCGAACCGCACTCGATTGCTGGAGTGAGGGGAATGGCGGCTACACCGTCATAGCGACATTCGAGTGACAGTGTAAGGGAAACGCCCAGTCCCTGTTTTACGGCAACTGCTCCATTGTACGGAAGGTTTGCCGTTGCTGCAATGGTTATGTTTTTTGCATAGTCACCCAACCAGTTTGATACTACATTCTTTACCATTCCCCTGCTCGGCAAAATGAGAGTCATGTCTTTTAAATCATTTGGAGCAAGTTCCTTTTTTTGAGCAAGTTCTGAATCTGCCTTGACCAGTGCACACCATTTTTCTTTTGTTTTCATGCGTATGAATTCATACGTGGAAATATCTACGGGTTCTAGGAGCAGGGCAAAGTCAAGCAGTCCCTTTTCCACTCGGTCTTTGATGTCGTCTGCCGTTCCGCTGAAAATAGTGTAGTGTACCATTGGATGTTCTGCATGGAATTGGGATAGTGCGGCTGAAAGTTCCGTCATGCTCGAAAGTTCTCCGCATCCAAAACTGAGTTCTCCAGAAATGGTTTCATCATTGTTCAAGAATTGGTTTCGCGTTTTTTCTTCCAGTTCGACAATTTCCTGTGCAGAACGTTTGAGCAGCAGTCCATCTTGAGTGAGTCTGATTCGATGACTGCTGCGTTCAAAAAGCGTTACGCCCAGTTCCGATTCTAAATCTGCAAGTTGACGCGAAAGTGTTGGCTGAGTGATGTGCAGAAAATCAGCTGCCCGTGTTATGTTTTCTTCGCGCGCCACCATTAGAAAGTATCGCAAAACTCGCAGTTCCATGAGGAAAGTATACCAAAACAATGGATTTTATATAAGGTGCATCATGCGTTTTGCCTGTCGGTTTAAACAGAGCTGTTTTAGCCGACTTGTTTGGCAGCTCTGCTGCAGGGAAAATTGACATGATAAAATGCCTAAAAAGCATTGTATGATATAAAAACAAAGTATTTGCTATTTCATACTGCTATCAGTATCATAAAAGCATGACTAAAGATGAAATCATGCAAAAATACGGAATCACGCCCGATGTGCTTGAAGAGTACCACCAGTGGGGCTTATGTGAAGAAGTCAAACGAGTAATGGGTGCATGGCAATACGATGACACTGACCTTGACCGATTGAGCATGATTCTTACGCTCAATGATCTTGGATTTGAGTGCACGGAAATTGAGCAATACATGAGGCTCTATCTTGCTGGTGCGGGAACGGAAACGGAGCGGTTGCACATCATTGAGAAAAAGAGGAACAGTACGTTGAACGAAATTCATTTGAAAGAAAAGCAGTTGGAACGCATGGATTACCTGCGGGGGAAGCTTCGCTGCAAATAGCGCGGGAAGCTTTGCTGCAAGTAGCGTGGATAAGGAGGATTTGAATGAAAAAGAATATTGGGGCAACATTGGCATTATACCCAGCACCTGTCATTGTGGTTGGTGCAATGGTGGGCGGAAAACCTTCGTGGACACTCGTTGCTCACGCAGGAACAGTGGCGCATTCTTATGTGATGGTTTCGCTCGTAAAGGCTCATTACATCAATCAGGGAATCCGCGAATCAAAGCTGTTTTCTATAAATGTCGTAGATGAAAGCTGGCTTAAAGGTCGGTGACTGCGGAAAGATGAACAAATAGAAAGTTTTTTAGGAAATAATTTCAGGAGGAAATATATGAAACGAATTATTACAATGCTTGCAACATGGGTATTGCTTGTTTCGATGGGGGCAACAAGTGCTTTGTTTGCACAAAATTCCAAAAAGAATCTTATTGTCTACTTTTCTCTCTACGGAAACCAAAAATCCGTGTTGACCGATGTAGACACCAGTGCAAGCCGAACGCTTTACAACGGAAATGTTCGCGGAAATACGGAAACTATTGCTCAGATGATTCAAGATGAAGTGGGCGGCGACATAGTGCTGATTGAAACGGAAAATAAATTTTCAAACGGTTACAATGCAGTGCTCGAAGAAGGCAAGCACACGAAAAATACAAAGTTCAAGGCAACAAAGACGAATATTGATCTGTCGAAATATGACAGTGTCTTCATTGGATTCCCTGCATGGTGGTACGACATGCCAGACCCTCTCTTTGACTTTCTTGACAAGCACGATTTAAGTGGAAAGAACGTCTATGTCTTTGCTACAAGCGGAGGAAGTGGACTTATGCGCTCAATAAGCGAGATTCAAAAGCTTGAACCAAAAGCTAACGTAAACAAAAATGGATTTCATGTCTACTACACAAGTGTGGCGAGTGCAAAAGGTGATGTGGTGAAATGGCTTAAAAACGTGGGGGCAAAATGAAAAAATGCCTTTCTTCCATCTTATTGGCAGTGGGAACGATTGTAATGGCACATGCTTTGACATATTCTGCACCAAATTCAGATTTTGTACTGATAAAAGGCGGTTCATTCACCATGGGGAGTCCCGAGTCTGAAGACTGGCGTAGCAATGACGAAATGCAGCACAGCGTAACGATTGCTCCATTTTACATGGCACGATTCGAGGTGACCCAAAAAGAGTGGCGAGAAATAACAGGTAAAAATCCGAGTAATTTTTCGGGTGACAACCTTCCTGTAGAAAGCGTAACATGGCTTGAAGCCGTGGAATTCTGCAACGCTCTTTCAAAGCGAGATGGACGTACTTTATCGTATGCCATTGATGAAGGGGGAAAAAACATCAGCTGGAATCGCGAAGCAAACGGATATCGACTACCTACTGAAGCAGAATGGGAATATGCAGCACGCGCAGGAACTACTACGCCATTCTATTCTCGCAAAGTGCCGGGTGCTAGTGATGTAAATTTTTACGGTCACTATCCGTATCAAATAGAGCAGAACTATTTTAACGATGAAGTGTTGGAAACGCGTCCCGGTGTGTACCGCGGAACAACTGTCGCCGTAGGAAGCTTTGCTCCGAATCCAAACGGACTGTACGACATCTATGGCAATGTAGGCGAGTGGTGCTTTGACTATTACGATGACTACGGCAAAAACTCCCAAGTGAATCCGACAGGTGCGGAAAACGGAACGCGGAGGGTGTATCGTGGTGGAGGATGGAACGATTTCGGAAAGAATCTTCGCAGTGCGTACCGTGCTGCTTTGCCGCAGGGCAACTCTGCATACAATGTCGGCTTGCGTCTTGTTTGCAATGCAGATGACAGTGTAAAAGGAACCGTCACCACACGAGAATCGGTAACTGCAAAAAAGTCTGGCACTGGCAAGGTGGCAGATAAAGGCAAGACCCTTATCATTTACTATTCGTGGAGTGGCAATACTCGTGGTGTTGCAAGAGAAATTGCCCAGCAGACAGGCTTTGATTCAATTGAACTGGAACTGGTAAAACCCTATTCAAGCAATTACAATACGGTGTTGAACGAAGCTCAGCGTGACCAGCACAAGCAGGTGCGTCCTACTCTGAAAACAAAAATTGCACCTGAAAAGTGGGCTGAGTACGATACGATTATCCTGGGCTATCCAAACTGGTGGGCTTCTATTCCCATGCCAATTGCAACGCTCCTTGAAACATACGATTTTTCGGGAAAGACAATCATGCCGTTCTGTTCTCATGGTGGCGGAAGGTTTGGGCAGAGTCTTACTGCAATTGCAAAGCTTGCACCAAAAGCACGTCTTACAGAAGGGCTTTCCGTACACTATTCTGGTGGAAACAGCTTGAAAAAAGATGTAGAAAAATGGCTGAAAAAAATGGGAGCACGGTAAATGAATTATGAACCAATTCTTGTTGGAGTAGCTGCATTTGCCATTATAGGAGTGTTTCACCCGATTGTCATCAAGGCTGAATATTATTTTTCGGTGCACATTTGGTGGCTGTTTGCAGTTGTTGGTACGGGATTGCTTGCAGCATCGCTTTTCATGCAGGGGGTGTTTTCTTACATTATGGCACTTTTGGGAATTACGTGCCTGTGGAGCATTATCGAATTGTTTCATCAGAAACGCCGCGTAGAAAAGGGGTGGTATCCGAAAAATCCAAAATTCATAAAGGAGAAACGTTCTTGAATATGCGCAAAACAAGGGGGCGACAAGCTGAACTATCGCCTTGTAGAAATAAAGTAAAGTAATGTAAGGAGATTATTATGATTTTAGACAATATCAATACACCAAAAGATTTAAAGAAATATTCTGTTTCGGAATTGGAAACCGTCGCAAAGGAAATTCGTGAAGGCCTTTTTAACCGCCTTACAAAAATTGGCGGACATTTTGGTCCTAACTTTGGCTTTGTAGAAGCCACAATCGCCCTGCACTATGTTTTTGATTCCCCAAAAGACAAATTCGTTTTTGACGTTTCCCATCAGTCTTATGCCCACAAAATGCTCACAGGCAGAAAGGCGGGTTACTTTGATGACAGCCGTTTTTCAGAGGACTCTGGCTACACAAATCCCGATGAAAGTGAACACGACTTTTTCAACATCGGTCACACTTCCACTTCCATAGCTCTTGCTTTAGGACTTGCAAAAGGCCGTGATGTCCTGGGCGAAAAAGAAAACATCATCGCGATTATCGGTGACGGCTCACTTTCTGGTGGGGAAGCAATGGAAGCCCTTAGCGTTGCTGGCAGCGAGCTTAATTCAAATTTCATCATTGTTGTGAACGACAACGAGCAGGCAATCGCAGAAACTCACGGTGGAATCTACAAAAATCTAAAAGCCCTCCGCGATTCAAAGGGCAAGGCGGAAAATAATTGGTTCACTGCCTTTGGGCTTGATTATTATTATGAGGAGAATGGAAACGATATCGCCTCTCTAATCAAGGTTTTTGAAAAGGTGAAGGACATAAATCATCCTGTGGTAGTTCATATCCACACCCAGAAGGGAAAAGGCTATGCTCTGGCAGAAAAAGACAAGGAAGGCTGGCACTGGTGCGTTCCATTCGACCGCTCTACAGGAAAACCTACCGGAACTTTTGCAGGTGGCGAGTCTTACTTTGGCATGACGAGCCAATATATAATAGAAAAAGCAAAGAAAGACAAGAATTTTGTAGTGGTAACACCTGCAATGCCAATGTCCGTAGGTCTTGGACCAATGGAACGCTCTGAACTTGGCAAACAGTATATTGACACGGGCATTGCCGAAGAGGCAGCTGTTGCGATTGCTTCTGGCATTGCCCGCCGCGGTGCAAAGCCTTTGGTTGTCACGAACATGACATTCTTGCAGCGTGCCTATGATCAAATTTCTCAGGACGTGTGCATCAATAAAACTCCTGTCACCATGCTGATGAACTATTCTTCTTTTGATGGACTTACTGATGTAACTCACCTGGGAATTTTCGGACTTGCTGCATTTACCAATATTCCGAATCTTGTGGTGCTCTGTCCTTCAAGTGCGGAAGAATACATTTCCATGCTGGACTGGAGCATCGATCAAAAGAAACACCCTGTTCTTATTTTGATTCCTGGAAATGCAGTGAGCCATCGACCGGCAGACAAAAGCTACAGTGACATAAATCGCTACAAGATTGAGATGCAGGGTGAGAAAGTTGCAATCATTGCTCTCGGAGACTTTTTCCAAAAAGCAGAAGAACTTGCATCTGCAATCAAAAAAAGCTGCGGCTTTGCACCTACCGTGGTAAATCCGCGCTTCGCTTCTGGTGTACACGAAAACCTTTTGCATGCCCTTGAAAAAAATCATCAGCTTGTGATTACGATGGAAGACGGAATTCTAGAGGGCGGATTTGGTCAGAAAATCGCTTCTTTCTACGGCCCAGAAAAAATGCTGGTAAAAAATTACGGACTTAAAAAACAATTCTATGATCGATATGACCCTGCCGAGCTTTTGCACGAATGTGGCATGACGACTGAGCAGATTGTAAACGACGTAAAATCACTTTTGTAGGAGAATTTGCATGAAGAAAATATCATCATTCATTGCTGTGGCAGCTTTGCTCGGTTTAACGGCAACCGCATCATTTGCAAAGGAAAATAAAAAGGCTTTAACGTATAAAACTTACGAGACAGCGGACAAATCTGCACCGGTGGTGTACTTTATTCGAGACATCTCTCCTGAAGCTCTGGTCAAAGTATACAATGCCACCGGGTACAAGGCTTCTGGAAAGACTGGTGTAAAGGTGAGCACCGGCGAAAGCGAAAATGCAAACTATTTGCGTCCTGCGCTCATTAAAAATCTGGTAAAAGACGAACTGAATGCAACGATTGTAGAATGCAATACTGCCTATGGCGGCAATCGGAGCAACAACATCAATCACATGAAAATCGCCAAAGACCATGGCTTTCTGGATGTGGCAAATGGTTTTGACTTGCAGGATGCAGACGGCTACATGACGATTCCTGTAAAGGGAGGAGTTCGACTTAAGGAAAACTATGTTGGTTCTCACTTTAAGAACTATCAGACCTATCTGATTCTTTCACACTTTAAAGGACATGCCATGGGCGGATTTGGCGGTGCAATCAAAAATCTTTCAATCGGATTTGCTTCGGGAATGAGCGTGGAAAAGTCAGGAAAGCTGAACATTCACAGTGCCGGCCGGAGCGTAAAAAGCTGGACGCACTGTCCACAGAACGAGTTTTTGGAAAGCATGGCCGAAGCTGCAAAGTCTGTGTGCGATTACATGGCAGGGGGCAAGGGAATTGTCTGCGTGAATGTCATGAATCGACTTTCCGTGGACTGTGACTGCGATTCAAACCCTGCAGAGCCAGACATGCATGACATCGGCATATTGGCCAGTCTAGACCCAGTTGCCCTTGACCAAGCGTGCGTTGACTTGGTGTACAAGGCATCGGATTCCGGCAGCCTGATTGAACGCATTGAAAGCCGAAACGGAATCCACACGCTTGACCATGCCCAAAAAATAGGTTTCGGTTCTCGTTCATATCGGCTGGTAGAAATAAAGTAAGGGAGGCATGTATGGCAGAAAAAATAACCCAAACGGCAGGAAGAATGCAGCTCGGTGAATTTGCACCGATGTTTGCCCATTTGAATGATGACGTTCTTTTTGGCGAAGTCTGGAACGAAACGGCAATTGATGTAAAGACAAAATGCATCATTACGGTAGTGTCGCTCATGGCAAGCGGCATTACAGATTCATCGCTCACCTATCATTTGCAGAATGCAAAATCTCATGGCGTTACCAAAGAAGAAATTGCGGCAATCATTACTCATGCAACAATGTACACCGGTTGGCCTAAGGGATGGGCAGTGTTCCGTCTGGCAAAGGAAGTGTGGAGCGAAAAATGAATGTAATGCAGCGGCTCAGAATGCCTACAGACATCGCAATGACCGTTCTTTCCATTGTCTTGATGGGAGGCACGATGTTGTTTCCCGATGATCGCGTGCATCAGATTTTGGGAATGCTTTTACTTGTACTGTGGGCTGTGCACATTGCACTGAATCACCGATGGTACGGGTCAGTTTTCAAAGGACGGTACAATCCTTTTCGCGTAATGCAGACCGTGGTGAATGTCGGAATCTTTGTCTGTGCCGTGCTTCTTGGTGTGAGCGGCATGATGATGGCTTGGTTTATACCCGAAACGGTGAGCGTGCCGCTTGAATTTGCACGGATGGCACACCTTGTTTCTTCGCATTGGTATTATCTTTTCATGTGCGTGCATGTGGGGATGCATGTCAGTGTCATTTTCAACAAGATAAAGGCAAAACGGTCAGGGAAAGGGGCTTCGACAGACAGCAGCGGCACGTCAAAAATGACTGCACGGAGCATTCTGTTTCGACTGATTCTTGTTCTTGTCTGTGGTTATGGAGTGTATGCATGTGCCGTCCGCGGCTTGTGGAAATACATGTTCTTGCTCCAGCCATTTTTCTTTTTTGACATGGGGCGCGGCTACCTGCTTTTTGTGCTTGACTATATTTCCATTCTTGTGCTGATTGCTGTACTGTCGCACCTGTTGTCGCGAAGGCTTTTAAAGGCAAGTCGCAGCAAAAGCTGAGCTGGGGTTGAAAAGAAAACGTTGACGGCTACCGCGTCAAACACTGGCAGAACCTCAACCTCTTTTATGAACGAATTGTAGCAGGAAATCAAGCTTCCAGTCACCCGCCGATTCAAGATAAACCGATGCCAGATATTCCGACTGGTGCGATACCTGAAGAAATCCTTCCAGCAGTACGGCTTTTTGATTTTTTACGAAGTTCTATTGACATTACAGCTAATTGGAGTTACAGTTTTATTGTAAGTTGAAAAGAATAATGTCGGCTTACCATCACATTGGCAATAAATATGCCGAACGGAGTTTTCATTATGACTGTCAGAACATATAACGAAAAAGACCTTTCTGCTATGATTGCAATCTGGAACGAGGTCGTTGAGGAAGGTGTTGCGTTTCCGCAGGAAGAGCCGTTGACGGAGGAAAGCGGACGGATTTTTTTTGCTTCCCAGACGCTGAGTGCGGTTGCAGAAGAAGACGGCAGCATTTTCGGGCTTTACATCCTGCACCCGAACAATGTTGGTCGCTGTAGGCACATTGCAAATGCAAGCTATGCCGTTTCGTCTGCCGCTCGGGGCAGGCACATTGGCGAGATGCTGGTAAAGGACTGCCTTGTTCAGGCAAAGGAGTTTGGCTTTGGAGTTCTCCAGTTCAATGCCGTTGTGGAAAGCAATGTACACGCCCGCCATTTGTATGAGCGGCTGGGCTTTGTACAGTTGGGAACGATTCCAAAGGGGTTCAGAATGAAGGACGGACATTTTGAAAACATCTGCCCGTATTATCACGAGTTGTAATCGAGGTTTGTGTGAGAATAAGCGTGCGTTTTACGGCGGCGGTGCACACGATTTTGTGCATTCAGTATTTTGAAAAGGACTATCGGGTGACTTCTGACTTTATTTCGGAAAGCACGGGCGTGAATGCCGTCATCATCAGAAAAATCCTGTTGCAGTTGCAAAAAGCTGGCATTGTAGAAACAAAGGCAGGTGCCGGAGGCTCCCATTTAGCCAGAACACCCGATGCAATTTCCCTGCTTGACGTTTACAATGCAATCAATGAAGGCGAAGAAGAACGCGAGGTGTTTAATTTTCATCCGCATCCAAATGGCAATTGTCCTGTTGGAAAAAACATTCATCGTGTTCTTGACCCCGTTCTGCAAGACGCTCAGGCCATCATGGAAAAGGAACTTTCAAAAACATCTGTCGCAGATTTGCTTTCGCAGCTTGAGTAGACACCATTACGGAAAGATGAGGAGAAAACCGTGACACAGGATGAACGACGACTCTTTTTAATTCATTTTCTGCTTGCAGAAAATCCTGAGTATGCAAACATTTCGGTTCCCCAAGAAGAACGGGAACAGAAGCAGCTTTTGCGCTCTCTCATGAATGTACGCCCTGCTGTTCCTGCAAGCAAGGCATTTTTGCACGTGCAGGATGCATATTTGCAACAGGAAATTCAATTGCGTTCCATTACAGACATTGCTGACTTGCAGCCTGTACAGAATGACCTTTATCTGTGGCAAGGCGACATCACAACACTCAGAGTGGGGGCAATTGTGAATGCTGCAAACAGCGGCATGACAGGATGCTGGCAGCCATGCCATTCCTGCATTGACAACTGCATCCACACTTTTGCAGGAATCCAGCTCCGTGCTGCGTGCACCGACATCATGCAAAAGCAGGGGCATGATGAACCGACTGGGCAGGCCAAGATTACCAGGGCATTTAATTTGCCTTGTACGTATGTCATTCATACTGTCGGACCGATTGTGGGTGCTCGCCTTACCGACAATGACTGCGACTTGCTTGCAAGCTGCTACACGTCATGCCTTGACCTTGCCCGGGAAAACCGAGTTGACTCGATTGCATTCTGCTGCATCTCTACTGGCGTGTTCCGCTTTCCTCAGGACAAGGCCGCAGAAATTGCCGTATCAACGGTACGTGCATGGAAGGAGCGGACAGGTTGCACCATAAAGGTCGTGTTCAACGTATTTAGCGAAAAGGATTATGAACTGTACAGGAGGGTATTGCATGACGGTACTCATTGAAAAATTGAAAAAGGCTTTGAATGATGCAGATGCTGTCATCATCGGCGCTGGGGCGGGACTTTCAACGTCTGCAGGATTCACCTATTCGGGCGAACGCTTTGAAAAGCATTTTGCAGACTTTGCCGCACGGTACGGCTTTCGGGACATGTACACGGGTGGATTTTATCCTTACAAAACGCTTGAAGAGCATTGGGCATATTGGTCGCGCTATATTATGGTGAACCGCTACATGGATGCACCGAAGCCCACCTATGAAAAGCTACTTTCGCTCGTAAAGGACAAGGATTACTTTGTCATTACGACGAATGTTGACCATTGTTTTCAAAAGGCAGGGTTTGATAAACTGCGGCTTTACTATACACAAGGTGACTATGGTTTGTTCCAGTGCAGCCGTCCGGAACCGGGTGCGATATGCCAGCACAAGACTTACGACAACGAGGTGCAGATACGTGCAATGTATGAAAAGCAGCAGGACATGAAAATTCCGAGTGAGCTTGTTCCTCATTGTCCCGTATGCGGCAAGCCGATGTCCATGAATCTTCGTGCAGATGATACGTTTGTGCAGGACAAAGGATGGTATGATGCTGCTGAACGCTATGAGCACTTTTTGCTGACCCGAAATGCTTCTGATGGCGGCAACGTGCTGTTCCTGGAACTGGGCGTGGGCGGCAATACGCCGGGCATCATCAAGTATCCGTTCTGGCAGATGACGGCACAGAATGCCCGAGCAACCTACGCTTGCATAAACTATGGCGAAGCGGTCTGCCCAAAGGAAATTGCCGGCAGGTCAATCTGCATCAATGCGGATATTTTTGAAGTTTTGAATGAATTAAAGGTTGCATAAAGTCAAGATGCCGTTAGTATGTGCTAACAGTTTCTCTGCAACAAAAAAATTTTTTCCGCCAGAAAAAAAAATTTCTCCGCCAGAAAAAAAAATTTTTCTGGCAGAAAAAAAAATTTTGCTGGCGGAAAAATCTTTTTGGATTCGGCATTTAGCGTGGCGAATATGTTCCAGAAAGCATTCCGCCTCCATGGCTTTTATTCCTGCGTGGGTTGCTTTCCTTTTTTTTGCTTTCTTCCAAGAGTTCGCCCGTCAGATTCAAAAATTCTTTGTAATGAGGGAAAAAGTCGCGGTAAGAGCGCATTTCTTCTCCGATTTTTTCGGCAAAGTCACGGTCGCAATACGGGCTGTAATAGTCGATTCCGTAGGTTTCGTTCGTCATGCTCAAAAGCGAAATCGGCTCGCCGTCAAATGCTCGGATGCAAAAGTCGCTTTTTAGGCTTCCCTCATCTTGCGGGAACACGGCGGAAACGGTCATCAGAAAACTGTGCCCATCGTCCATCGAAAGTTCGTACCAGTAGTTTTCAAGATAGTCGTAATGCCCCGTGATTCTTTTGACCGAAGAAACGCCCGGCTGATTCAAAAGGTCGTCGTAAATCGCCTGTTCGCGCAGGGCAAGTTTTTCTCTTTGAAGCGGAATCTTAAAAATCCCTTTCTGCAAAGGCGCGTCCTCTTCAAAAAGTGGCAAGGCTTCAACCTTTTGCATGAACGAATCGTAGCAAGAAATCAAATCCGTAAGTTTCTTGATTTTTTTGCCGCATAGCTTTGAAAGTTCGTCCTGCTCTAGACACCTTTGTGTTGCCAGCTCCCCGTCATGATATGTAGTTACAGACACAAGTTGCCAATCACCTGCCGAATCAAGGTGGAAGGATGTCAGGTACTCCGACATGTGCGACACTTGCAAAAATCCGCCGCCTGCAAGATACAGGTCAAGGTCGTTGTACATCGTGCCGTCATGGAATCCGCCATCCTC
>JAFVDR010000174.1 GCA_017476165.1 Treponema sp.
CTGTTTGGCGGTGGATTCAGTGGCAGTTCTCGTTCTTCCCGTTCACGGAGCAATGCTGGTGCATCCTTGCGGTATGACTTGGAAATAGATTTTAAGGATGCCGTGTATGGTTGCAAGACGGAAGTTCGTTTCCGACACAAGGAAGTGTGCCAGAAATGTAATGGTACTGGTGGAGAATCGGGTTCTACCAGAAAGACGTGTCCAACATGTCAGGGAATGGGGCAGGTTCGCCGGAGTGCAGGCTTTTTCTCTGTGCAACAGACGTGTCCGACTTGTGGTGGCAAGGGTTCTGTTATTGATCATCCTTGTTCTGCGTGTCATGGAACTGGTCTTGAGCCAAAGGACAAGGTTATCAGCATAAATATTCCTGCTGGAGTGGATGATGGAAGGCGCATCACGATTCCTCATCAGGGTGATGCGAGCGAGTCTGGTGGAGAAACGGGTGACTTGATTATTGTGATTCATGTTCGGAATGACCGCTATTTTGAACGCAATGAAAACGATTTGTATTGTGCTGTACCAATTAGTTTTTCCCAGGCAATTCTTGGTGCTGACATTACGATTACAACACTTGACAACCGCAAGGCTACCATTAAGATTCCTGCATTTACGGCGAATGGAAAAATGCTGCGCATTAAGAATGAGGGTGTTCCGTATAATGGTGGTTCAAGAAAAGGCGATTTGTACGTAAAAATTATTGTACAGTTGCCGTCTCATGTTTCACGGCAGCAGTCCCAGTTGCTGCAGGAATACCTTAAGCTGGAAAATCCATCTGATTCTCCAAGTCCTATTGCATTGTCAGAGCTTTCAAACTGAGGAAAATCCCACAAGACTAAAAACCCTCTATAAAATGTTGTAGAATATGCCGATAAGTGTATAAACTAGATACCATTTTATAGAGGGGCTATATGTATAAATCGAAACATCGGGTGCTTTTTATTTTGACAGAAATTACTGTCATTGCACTCATCATATTCCTTTCCGTCAGCATTATTCCTGCTGTAGATGAAAATAAACGTTATTCTAATTTTTTTACATGGATAACTACAGCAGCTTTAATTATTTCTGTTTTGCTAGTGTTCTATAAAATCAATATGTCAGTTGATGCTAAATTCAAAAGAGACGCCCTTCTGAAAAATGAAACGAAATTGCTTTCCGATTTTATAGATAGACTGAAATTTTGCTATTCGCTGGATGAATTCTATAAGATTTTAGGTGAAGTTCTTGAAATGCAAGGCGACTGTTCCATTCTGTTCGTGGATAGGCTTAAAAACTTTGTTTTGTATAACAGCCCCGACAGATTGACGATAGACAAGAGCCTTTTGGGAACCATAGAACTGAACTTTTCAGCAAGCTGGAATGACGGCTATTATTTTCTTGGGGAAAACTTCGGCATTGTAAACAGTCCTCGCGTTGCACGCGGTTTTTTTCTTGTTTATAAAGGCAAGCATCTGTTTGTGTTCTGCAAGTATACAAAGGCCTTTGATACAGCCATCTACAGGGATTTGTATGAAGAGTATTGCAATTTCTTGAACAGAACAACGACAATAAGTGATTTGTCAGAAATTGCAGCCCTTTCTCAGGAATGGCAGCAGCTTGCAAATACGCAGCGTTCGTTTTTGCCTGCTGTCATGCCTAATATTGATCATTTGGAACTTGCTGCATATTTCCGTCCATTGATAAATGTTTCTGGAGACTATTATTCTGTTCTTCCCATTACGAAATCCAAGACTCTTCTGATGCTTGGTGACGTTTCAGGTAAAGGTCTTGCTGCTGCTTTGGTTATGGGTCTTGTTATGAATACGGTAAAGATTCTTGAAGATAAAGATGATTTGCCTGGCATGATTCGTGCTGTTGACAAGGCTATCAAGGGAATGCACTTGCAGGATAAATATACAGTTTTGTTCCTCGGCATCGTTGATACGTCAAAGATGACGATTCGCTATGTTAATGCTTCTATGTCTGATCCGATTGTCATTACCAAAGCTGCCAATGGATACCGCATCAGACCATTGACGTCAAACTGTTCTGTTGTCGGAATTATTGATTTGCCTGATGATATTGAAGTTGCTGAGCAGCGCTTGTTCCGTGGTGACGTAATCTTTATGTCATCCGATGGTGTTTCCGAAGTCATGAACGATGAAGGTGTTGAGCTTGGCGACACGGAGTTGTTCCATAAGACTATTACAACAAGTGCCGAAAAGCACCCGAAACAGTTTGTTGATGATATTGTAAACCTGATAATGTCGTATAATGGAAATAAGCGATTGCATGACGATGTTACAATGATGGTTGCTAAAATTGTGGAGTAGGTTATGGTTTTTCTAGTTTTAAATGTCATTATAAGTATTTCACTCATTGCATTTTCTTTTACGATTGATACTGAAAAGAAATCTCAGACCAACAATACTGCCATGATTGTAAACAGCACTCTTTTTCTGGCGGCATTGTTTGGACTGATGGCCATTACATTGGCACTGTGCTTTTATGCACCTCAGCAGCTGGCTTTGTCCATAGGTAAGCTTACCTATCTGATTATGGGATGGTTCAGTGTAAACTGCTGCATTTTTTTGTATCTGTTCCCAAATAAAGAAAAGAAGCGTGTCCATTACATCATTCAGTGGACATTGAACGTAATAGCACTGTTCCTTATATTCTTTGTAAAGGGTGGCGGAATATCCAATATTTCCATTACGTATGACAATACTTTCCAAATTGCATCAGGTCTGATATTCAAAGGTTCTGTCGGCAGAGCCTTGATGATTACTATATTTGACTTTTATGTTTACTTATATCTTTTTGCACTTCCTATATTTATCAGCCTGATGGTTCTTGTTCGAGGGGAACATACCGATGCCATCATTCCACGCCAGAAAATTAATATTGCAACCATGGGTGTGTTTGCTTCAATTATCGTGTTGACTTTCATAAAGGCTTCTTCCGTGTATCAGCCAATGCTCCGTTCGCTTTTCATGGTCGGATTCATTCCTGAGATTTTGGGATTTCTTGCTGCAGAAAGGAACAATGAAATATGGGATAAAAAGCTTGCCGTAAATGCCGGCATCAAATTCACATTTACCTATCTTATTCCGTCAGCTGTCATTGCTCTGTTCTTTATGCTGTCATGGCCAATCTACTCTCATAACAAAGTGCTTTTCTACAGCCTGTTTATTTTTCAATGCTGCGTTATCTTTGCACTGTGGTTCATTACGAATCAGTTTATTGACAAAAAGGGGCTTGTACGGGACAGCCGCTATGCACAGGCATTCTCTGAAGAAATTTCGGCAATCAATTTTCAGCAGGATTCTTCTGAGATTACATCGAAGCTATTCGGCATTTTCAATAAATATGTAGACTCTTCTTCTCTTAAAGTTGTGGTTGATTCAGGAGACGGATACTTTGAATATGCATACAGTTCCGTTCCCGAAGATGAAAAGAAAACGATTGAAATTCATTCGGAACTGTTTGATAAGTTGATGAACGTCAAGAAACGGGTTGTTTTCAAGGATTTCGCCATGAAGGACTCGTCTGTAGCTCCCGTCAGACAGGATCTGCTTAATATTTTTAAGCTGACTGACAGTGATGCTTTCATCATGATTAGTGAAGGCCACAGGCTTATCGGTCTTATTACGCTCGGCAAAAAGTCAAGCGGAAACATTTATAATGATTACGACTTGAAGGTATTCAACAGCTTGTATTCAAACTTTTTCGTTATTGGATACTATATGAAAAACATTTTGAATGAATCTGTTGTCGGAACGGTAAACAAAGAAATAAAAATGTCTGCTCAGATTATTACGTCAATTCAGGAAAATATGGACCGCATTAAAAACGAAAAGTATGATGTTGGATACAGAATGGTTCCTGCACGTAATATCGGTGGTGAATTTGTGGATATTATACGTCTGACAGATACCAGATACATCTATATCATTGGTTCTTTGAGCGGTAAGGGTATTGCAGCTTCCATGAATATGGTCATCATGAAGTCTATCATCCGTACATTCCTTGCAGAAACAACAGACTTTAAGCTTTTGATTCAGAAGGTCAATACGTTTATTAAGGACAGTCTTCCAAAAGGCGTATTCTTTTCCGGATTGTTCGGTCTGATGGATTTAACGACAGATACCATGTATTACATAAACTGTGGTGCTCCAGTCCTGTTCTTGTATACACGGGCATATAACAATGTCATTGAAATTCAGGGTGACGGATACATTCTTGGCTTTGCCGATGACATAAGCAATCTTATCAAAGTAAAAAAAGTAAAGCTTGCACCTGGTGACATGGTGTTTGCTTGTACCGACGGTTTGATTGAAACAAAGTCTCTCCGTGGCGAAAAGTTCGGTAAGTCCCGTATTCAGAACGAAATGATGGACAACTCTTCATTTCCTGCAGACAAGATTGCCCAGTTTGCATACGAATCCCTCGGTCAGTTTACATCGACACAGCTTGAAGATGACATAACGATATTCATGTTGAAGTATCTTAGTACAGAGGAAAAGGAGGTGAAACAGTGAACCAGCTGTCTTTGACTGAAAAAATAGGTCCTAACTATGTGCTGCTTGAACTTGTAGGAGATGTAAACTCATATACAATTTCAGAACTGCAGGAAAAGATTTACCGCTATATCATTGATACAAATGTTGTTTTGGACATGTCAACGGTATCTTCGATGGATTCATCGGGACTTGGCATTATCCTTGCAGGCATCAATGACGGTGAAAAATTCGGTACGAAGCTGTTTATCATGAACCCTTCTGATGCAGCCCACTATTCATTGACAAGAACGGGTTTTTGGAATACATTTTACATTATCCATTCCGTAACAGAGGTTTCTGATGCAATGTAAAAAAACGACACTGTGGTGTTTTTTTTCCGTGCTTGTTGGTTTTAGTGCTTGTCTTTTAAGCTGTGGATTTGCAAAGGTGCATGCTGAAGGCAATGGAACAGGATTAGTTGTGTCTGCAGAAGTCTCTTCTGAAGGTTTGGTTCCCGATAAAACGGTTTCGAATGAAGTCGTATCTGCAAAAGCAACGCAGCCTGCTGCACTTTCTTACAATCCTCAATTAGAACGTTTTTCGAGAGTCCTGTCCAAAATGTCTCCTCGCTTTTTAGAAGAGATACATATATCTGATGTTGAAGAGTTTTTGCAAGACTTGAATGATATCCTTCGTGAAGAAGAAAACTTTCGAGACGACGATTTAAGTCTTTTCTACCTCATAGATAAAAAGCATTCGGTTGGTTCTGATTATGTTCCAAAAGATTTGATACCCCTTAAAAAAAACGATTTGTTTGCTATAAGCCGCAACGACTTGTCTCTGCGTCCAGAAGCCTACAAAGCTCTTGAAACGCTGTCACGTGCAGCACTGGATGATGGAATAAAGTTATTGGTAAGTTCTACTTACAGATCATATACGTATCAGGAAGGACTTTTTAAAAGATATGTAGCACAAGACGGTGTTGAACTGGCAGAACGCTACAGTGCTCGTCCAGGAACGAGTCAGCATCAGTTGGGAGTCGCTGTTGACTTTGGTTCAATCACCGATGATTGGGGCGATACGAAAATGGGAAAATGGGTATATGAACATGCTGCTGATTATGGCTGGTCATTGAGTTTTCCCAGAAACTATGAAGACGTAACCGGCTATATGTGGGAATGCTGGCATTTCCGTTATATAGGAAAGGCTGCCTGCGTGTTTCAGAAAAAATGGTTTGGCAACATCCAGCAGTTTATGCTTGAATTTATTGATGCCTGGAAAAAAGATTCTGAATCAGATTTTTCTGCATAGAATAATGTTCAAGCTTACTTTTTCTGCTCTAAATGGTGCGGAGTAAGTCCGAATCGTTCCTTGGGCTGGTGGGAATCAGAACCTTCCGGTTCAATGTGTATGACAATGTCGTATACCTCTGGAATTTCAGTGCGGACAGCTTCTTCGACTTTTTCTGCCAGTTCGTGAGCTTCGTAGACTGTAAGGCTAGGGTGAACTTCTATGTCCAAATCGATATCAATTAAATTTGCCATCTTTCTGATGCGTGCCTTGTGAGGATTTGACACTCCTTCTACGGAAATGGCAGCATGGAACAGTTTCTTGTACAAGACATTGTCAACATTTCCATCCATCAATTCCATATTTGTCTGATTAAACAATGATGCAGCATTTTTGATGACCCAAAGACCTACTACCAGTGCTATGATTGGATCCAACAAAGGGCAGTTGAATAGGCTGGACAGCAGCAATCCTGCAAGGACTCCTGCCGACATGATGATGTCATTCTTCATGTTCTGTGCATTTGCCTTTACAATGTCGCTGTTCGCTATTCTGCCAAAATGATATTGCAGTATTGCAAGGAGTGTTTTTCCACAGATGGAAATGACAGCGGCTGTCAGTGCATAATGGGAAATCTCTTGCAGTTCATTTGTATGTACAATCTTGATGATGCTTTTTAAGACAAGCTGTGCACCTGCAAAAAAGATGATGAATGCAAGCATCATAGTCGCTGTTGTTTCTGCCCTTCCGTGACCCCATGGATGATCTTCATCACTCGGTTTGCTTATCATATCGCTGATGACAAGTGTAACGATTGCAATGAGTACATCGGTGGAACTGTCTATTCCGTCGCCCATGACAGCAAGAGAACCTGAAAGGTATGCAAACAGAATTTTTACGGCGGCAAGTACTGCATTGCCCATCAGGGCTATTGCGCCTGCGACTTTGATGTAATGTGCTCTGAAACTTTCCATTTCCATGTGATATAGTATAGCAAAAAGTAAAGGATTAGGAAAAAGTAATTTATATTCGGATATGCTGTTAAAAGGTATCTGATGCAATGGAACTTTACAAGGAATCAACTTTTATTGGAAACCTCTAAAACATCCTGTAAAGTCCCATCTTCTCAGTTTTATTTTGCTACGATATTTACCAGCTTGTCTGGAACAATGACAACCTTTACGATTGTCTTACCATCGAGGAATTTTTTTGCCCCTTCAGTCTCAAGAGCTGTCTTTTGCAACGTATCCTTGTCTGTACCAGGTGCAGCCTCAAATTTGTCGCGCAGTTTGCCGTTTATCATGACAACGATAGTTTTTGTATCTTCCTTGCAGAACTCTTCGCTGAATGTAGGCCATGCTTCATAAGCAACAGTCTTATCATGTCCAAGCTTTTGCCACAGTTCTTCACCAAGGTGTGGTGCATAACAGGCAAGCATCTTTACGAATCCTTCCCACATTGCTCGTGGAATGGATTCGAGCTTGGAACATTCGTTGATGAAAATCATCATCTGGCTGATTGCCGTGTTAAAGTTGAGCGTGTCGGTATCGTCCGATACTTTTTTTACCGTCTTGGCATAGGTTTTGCGCAGTGCCACCAAAGCTTCGTCTTCAAGTTTGCCCGTAATGTCAATGTCTGAATACGGTTTTTGTGCAATGCCCCAAATCTTTTCAAGAAAACGGTTTACGCCAATCAGTCCCTGAGTGTTCCAGGGTTTTGACACGGTTAAAGGTCCCATGAACATTTCGTACATGCGAACGCTGTCTGCACCATACGCTTTAATCATTTCATCTGGGTTCACGACATTTTTTAAGGATTTGCTCATCTTTGCAATGACGCGTTCCAGCTCCTCACCGTCTTCCTTAGAGAAGAACTTACCGTCTTTTTCGTCTACCATGTCTACGGCAACAAGGGACTTGTTTTTTCTCTGGAACGCAAAGGATGTAATCATTCCCTGATTTATGAGCCTGTGGAAAGGTTCTTTTGTGCTAACGGCTCCAATATCATACAGCACCTTGTGCCAGAAGCGGGAGTAGAGCAGGTGCAGTACGGCATGTTCTGCTCCGCCTACATACAGGTTGACTGGCATCCAGTAGTTTTCAGCCTCTTTAGAAACAAATTCATTGTCGTTCTTTGGATCAAGGTAGCGCAGGTAGTACCAGCAGCTTCCCGCCCACTGCGGCATGGTGTTCGTCTCGCGCTTTGCGTCTGCTCCGCATTTGGGGCACTTACAGTTCACCCATGAGTCAATGCCGGCAAGGGGGCTTTCGCCCGTACCCGTCGGCTGGTAGGTCTTTACATCTGGCAATTCCAGCGGAAGCTGGTCTTCGGGAACAGGAACAGTGCCGCAGTGAGGGCAGTGCACCAGCGGAATCGGCTCGCCCCAGTAGCGCTGGCGGCTGAACACCCAGTCGCGGAGCTTGTAGTTCACGGCCTTTCTTCCGATTTTCTTTTCAGTCAAAAAGGCTATCATTTTTGCAATGGCATCTTTCTTGTTCAATCCGTTGAGGAAGTCTGAGTTCACATGAATGCCGTCTTCAGTCCATGCCTGCTTCTGGACGTCCACCTCGCTCTTAAGGACTTCAATGATTGGAAGGTTGAATTTCTTTGCAAAATCCCAGTCTCGGGTATCGTGGGCAGGAACAGCCATGATTGCTCCTGTTCCGTAGGAAATCAGAACATAGTCTGCAACCCAAATTGGAATGAGCTTGCCGTTTACAGGGTTGATGGCGTAGCTTCCGCTGAACACGCCCGTTTTGTCCTTTGCAAGATCTGTGCGTTCAAGGTCACTTTTCTTTGCAGCCTGCTCGCGATAGGCTTTTACCGCTTCTTTCTGCTCTTCTGTTGTCAGTTTTTCGATGTCCTTATGTTCTGGAGATACAACCATGTATGTTGCTCCGAACAATGTGTCGCAGCGTGTAGTGTATACAGTAAGCTTTGTGTCTGTTGGTTTTCCGTCTTTGTCGGCAACTGTAAAGTCAACTTCCGCACCTTCTGAACGTCCAATCCAGTTGCGCTGCATGAGTTTTACGCTTTCAGGCCAGTCCAGACCATCAAGGTCATTGATAAGCTGGTCTGCATAGGCGGTAATCTTTAAAATCCACTGGCGGATGGTCTTGTGGGTCACCTGTGCACCACAGCGATCGCAGTGACCTTCCTTTACTTCTTCATTTGCAAGGCCTGTCATGCAGCTTGGACACCAGTTGATTGGTGTTTCGGCTTCGTAGGCGAGTCCCTTTTTGTACAGCTGAAGGAAAATCCACTGCGTCCATTTGTAATAGTCAGGCGTGCAGGTGCGGATTTCCCTGTCCCAGTCGTAGCTGAATCCGAGGGCTTTTATCTGTTGTGTAAAGTGGTCGATGTTCTTGAATGTTGTTGCTGCAGGATGCGTTCCCGTCTTGATTGCATAGTTTTCGGCAGGAAGTCCGAATGCATCGTATCCCATTGGATGCAGGACATTAAATCCTTTCATGCGCAGGTAGCGGCAGTAGATGTCTGTAGCCGTGTAGCCTTCTGGGTGTCCTACATGGAGTCCTGCTCCGCTCGGATACGGGAACATGTCAAGGACATACCGTCTTTTATCTTTAGGAAAATGCGTATCTTCTGTTACTTTGAAAGTCTTGTTATCAGACCAGTATTTCTGCCATTTAGGCTCAATCTCATTGAATGGATAGGACATGGTTAAAACCTCTTTTGAACGTGTTTGAAAAAGTGAAAACAGTATAGCAGTTTTTGCATTTTTATAGAAGATACTTGCGGATATACCAGGGAAGTGGGAAATTTTGTCACCGGTGTGTTGCAAACGGCACGTAAATTTCAGAGATTGGAATCTCTGCACTTGCGTCATTCCTAATAAAGCTGTTCGGAAACTTCAGTTTCCGAATCAGCAACATCAAAAATCTCTGCAAGTCCGTCATTCTAATCTCTGCAACTCCGTCATTCTAATCTCTGCAAGTCCGTCATTCCAATCTCTGCACTTCCGTCATTCCAATCTCGGCACTTCCGTTATTCTAATCTCTGCAACTCCGTCATTCTAATCTCTGAAGTGCAGACATTCTAATACATGTTTTGCTGTTGCTGGTTTCAGTCGTGGCATAACTTCTGCTATTATTTTGTCCGTAAACAAAACTTTAAGGTTCTATGCCCTTTTTGTAAATTCTCTATTTTGTGTCATTAAGTCAAATTTCGGGCTACTGATTTTCCCAGTCATTCAAGGTTGCATGAACAAGTCCTTCTACGGTTTTTACAACGGCGTGCTTCAAATCCGCTATGGCTTCTGACTGCAATGCCAATTTTTGCGGAACGAACAGTCTGAACATTTCAACTTCAAGAACATTCGCTATTTTTGCAAGCGTTTTGTCGCTCGGCCAGAGCCGCAATCCCTCTATTGAGTTTACCGTCTGCTCGGAAACTTCCGCTTTTTCCGCCAGTTCAAACTGTGACCAGCCTTTCATCTTTCGGTATTTTTTGATGTTCTGACTTAAAGATTCCCGTAACTCTTGTGCTTCCATTTATAAGGTATAAGTTTCTATTTTTCTTACAATTTTTGAAACTTAGCAAACATACAAAATGCATTGAATTACTCATTGACAATAGGTTTATTGCGTATTATTATTAAAAGTAGTCGTTGTTCTGCGTATCAAGAATAAGTGATAACCTGTAGGGAGCACATAATATGAAAAAGATTTTTACCCTATTCTTGATTTTGCTTACGGCATGTTTTTCTTTTGCAGAAGATTTGTCGAGCAAAACTTTGTATCGCAGTGGAGTTTACGGTCAGACTTTTAAACTCGTGGAATATACAGACGGAAACAAATGTCGGCTTTTGCTGTATATGGCTGACAACAAAAATACGAATAAATCTAGCGTAACATCCTATGACTCGACTTTGCCAACCGCATATTTTATCTGGTCAAAATGGTTCACAAACCCAAACGAATATTCAAAAGCAATTGAAGCGAGCAAAAGTTTTTTTGATAACAAGTAATCCTTCTGATCCTTATGTAGTCATAAAAAACTATAATAAGGATAAAGATTTTTATTGGATGGATATTATACCGCTAATACGGTAATAAAAAGATTCTATGCAATCTTTTCACATAAAATCAATTTTAAGGAGAATTTCATGAAAATGAAAAAAATCGGTATAGTTTTGGTTGGGGCGTTTATAGCAACAGTTGCTTTTGCCCAAAGCGAAATGGACGAAACAAAGCCTGTCCTAGAGCAGGAGGCTTCTGCCGATATTAGTGCAATTCAGACGGCTAATGCACTCGCGATGTACGGTTACGCGAATAGTTCGGCGTCTGCACTTATCGAAGCTGCGGAAATTTTGGCACAGGTTCCTACACAAAAACTTGATGCGAGTGCCGAGCAGCAAGGAGAATCGGCTGAAAGAGAAAAGGCTGCAAGTAAAACCGCTTATACCGCAGAAAAACTGCTTGCGGATGGGAAAAAACTTGTGGGGAAAGACAGATCTCTTGAAAAATGGATTTCAAAAGTCGAAAAACTGGTAAAAAACAGTGGAACGCGTGGTGCGGTAGGTGGACCAAAATATCAGTATTCATGGGCATACGGTGGCGGCGGAAAAACTCAATTCAGAGTTCCGTTCTATGCGCACGAGGCGGCTGAAATCTATATAGATTCAATTGATTACGCGGATTTGGATTTGTATGTATACGATGAAAATTGGAATTTGATTGCAAAAGACACAAGCTATGACTTGGATTGCTATGTTCGCTTTTATCCTCGCTGGACAGGTCGTTTTTATGTTATTGTAAAAAACACATCGCGTTGGGATAGTTGCTTTCAAATTTTCACCAATTAAATTGTATTAATCACAGGTAGAATATTCTATCTGTGATTTTTCATTTTGAGGAATTGCAATGAGCAAAGAAAAAAGACGAGCAGGAACTGTAACGAAATTGAGCGATTATCTCAAGCTATTCCCAGATGATAAAGAATCCAAATCTGAAAAAATGCGTTATCTTGCACTAAAAGAGGCTCAAGAAATCAGAAAATTTGAAATTGAGTTATATTGGAAACGAACGGGATTCTTTTGGGCATTCATTACCGTCATTTACACGGCTTTGTTTGCAGTCCTATGTAAATATTTGGATTGCCCGTGCAAATACTCTTTTTTCGTTCCTTCTATTTCAGCACTTTCAGGTTTGGGATTTTTCTTTTCTGTCGCGTGGCACATGGTGAACAAAGGCTCAAAGTTTTGGCAGAAAAATTGGGAAAATCATGTTTCTTTGCTTGAAAGGAATGAAATCGGGCCGTTGTATGATGTGTTCTTGAACCCTAAAACAACAGGAAGCCGTTGGAATCCGACAGAAGAATTTGATTTTTCGGTTACAAAAGTGAATATGTGGGCAAGTACATTGATTTCTATTATTTCGTTTGCAGGATGCTTTTTCTGTTCATTTTGGCTTTTTATATATTCTAACCATAATTATTTAAGTGTAATTCCTTCTGGGCTAATCGGAATTTTTACAATTATTATTTTCATCGGTCAAAGGGGAAATAAAGATATTGAAATTTCCGATTCCGAAGAAGCAGACTTGAATATGATTCATAGAAAATGAGGAAATCAAAATGAAAGCAAAGAAAATCTTTTTCATATTAATTGCAGTTTTTGTTGCTCATGCTAGTGCATTTTCCCAAAATTCAAAATCGTATTTCCAAATGGGGAACGAATATTTTGACAAAGGCGATTATAAAAACGCAGTTGCTTATTATGAGAAAGGCTTGCTAGTGGACAAGACTACATACGGAGCAAATCACATTTGTATGGGAATTGACTATTTTTTAATTGGAGACTGTTATAAAAGACTCGGAGAATATGATGAGGCTGTTTCAAATTTAAAAAAAGCATTGGAAATTTTTGAATCTCCAAAAATACAATCAGAAAAGTCAGTTTCAGAAACAAAAGAAGATGCCGCGAAATTTGCATCCGAGACAGCCTTGGACATAGGATGCATTTACGAGGCACTGGGAGAATTCAGAAAAGCGCTTTCTTATTTTCAAAAGGAACTTTCAATAAATCTAAAAATCTATGGTGACAAGCACAGAAAAACTTCTGATGCCTACAGGAATGTCGGCTATATGGATCTCCACTGCGGCAATTTCCATGAATCAATCAAAGAATTTACAAAAGCGGCAGAAATAAGGCAGTTTGCATTAGGTGAAAATTCATTGGAATTTGCCGAAAGTCTGATAGATTTGGCAACCCCTTATACAGCTACAAAAAACTTCGCAGTCGCCCTTTCAAATTTAAAAAAAGCCGAAGAAATTTATAGTTTGATGTTAAAGCCGGATGATGTAAATTTTGCTTATTTATATCAGAATTTTGCGACTTATTACAGGCAAACTGCAAATATAAATCAATCTTTAAATTACGGTTATAAAGCCATTGAAATTTTTGACAAGAATTACGGAGAGAATAATCCTGCTTCCATCGCGGTTTATTTAGCGGAAATAGAAAAATGCTATGCCTTACAGGGGGATGATTCTCGTGCCCTTGCAATTCTCTTAAAAGTAAAAAGTTATTATGAAGCGCATCCCCATCAGAATTTAGCAGCTGTTCTTAGTAGCATAAGCGATATTTACAGAAACAAAGGCGACTATGAAAATGCCATTGTCTACTGCCAGAAAGCTATGGACACAAGCAAAAAATATTGGGGCGAAAAAACGCCTGGTATGGCAGATTTATATCATTCGATGGGGCTGACTTATGAATTGAAAACAGAATATGAAACTGCCCTGTCTTTTTTTTAAAAGTCATTGGATTTGTATATTGAATTGCAGATGGAAGATACAGAAGAAATATTATCCTTGATTGGCAGTATAGCAGGCGCTTATTTTGGTCTTGATGATTATGAAAAGTCTGAATACCTTAAAACCGAAGTTTGTAAACGGGCACATGCACTGGGCTATACAGCAACTGACGCGACCGCATATTATTCTCTTGGAATTCTTTATAAAAATCCTTATTTCCAGAATATAAAAAAATCTGCTGAGTGCTTTAGAAAAAGTTTTGAATTGCGAAAAGACTCGGTATTTTACGATAGCACAATAAGTAGTACGCTACGAGCATTTTATATGACCGCAGGTTTGGATTCTTTTTCAAATGAAAAAGATTTTTTCCGGGAGATGATTTCTCTTGCTACAGACACAACCGAACGCGCTCGTCTTGATATGGCGTCATTAGGGTCTACTATTCTAAAAGAATCTTTGCCGCTTTATTATTACGCTGTTAATTTTGAAGTGAGAAATAACAATCCTGAAAAGTCATTTGAGTATTCCGAAATGCTTCGTAGCCGTGGATTTTTAGATCAGATTGGACTTGAGAGGGCGTTGTCCCTTGACGGCGTGACAGATTCTGAACGCGAGCAGATAAAGAAACTTACGGCGAAAATCTCTATTGCAAGAAAAGAAATAGAATCGCAAACTAAGTTGAGTATAAATGAGCGTGATTCAGGAAAAATGTCGCAAGCCGAAAAGACTATTTCTACAGCGGAAAATGCGCTTTCAAAACTTGATGACAAAATCGTGAAGCGACTTCCGTCCTATGCTCAGCTCCGCAATCCGCAGATAGTAAAGGTGAAAGACGCACAAAAATGGTGCGGTAAAAATCGTGCAATTCTTGAATATGTTATGTGGAATCCGACAATTCTTGATGACTGTGAGGTTTTAAAAGAACCAAACATGAGAAAATGTGCTGATGACATAAAGTTTTCATCTTACTGTCTTGTAATCACAGACAAAAGTGTTGTTGCAGTTCCGTTGGATAATAACTACGATTACAACAATGCCGTTACATCGTTACGAAATGCAATAACTCATCGCCCGATGAAAGCAGAAGCAACATTTGAAAAAGATCGCAACGAATTATATGAACATCTTGTAAAGCCTGTTCTGCCATACATTAAAAATGTGAGAGATGTGCTTATTGTTCCAGACGGCAATTTGTCATTTTTGCCGTTTGATATGCTGCGAGAAAACTCCGATTCTTCGGATTTTGGAAAAAAGTTTGCCATAAGTTTGTCGCCTTCTGTTTCGGTAAGCATGATTGCGGATAAAGTTAAGTCTAAATCATCTGATGTGATTGCGTTTTATGGTGCATGGTATGATAAATCGCTAACTGAGGAAGAACATAATCAGACTTTAAGAGGAAAAGGAACGCGAGGAATCGACAGGGGGCTTTCGGTTGTAGATACACAAACACATACTGTACCTGAATACGATTTAAAAAGCCTTATAGAAAACGAAGGAGCTTCTGTTTATTTTAATCAAAAACAATTGAATTGGCAGGATTTGCCGGGAACTGTTGTTGAAGTGGAAAACCTTAGGAAAAAAATATTCACAAACGCAAATACCAAGACGCAAAAAAAAGCTTCCGAATCAATCTTAAAAGAATTGTCAAGGCAGGGCGAACTTTCAAAATACGGCATCCTTCATTTTGCCTGCCATGGATATTTTGATTCAGACTTAAGTGAAATGTCGAGCGTATTGTTTTCGGAAGTTTCTGGAAAGCTCACGGATGTTTCAGAAGATGACGGATACTTGACAGTTGGTGAAGCTGCGACTTTAAATCTTTCAGCGCAAATAGTATGTCTTTCTGCATGCCAGACTGGACTGGGCGAGCTAAAGCTGGGAGATGGAATGATTGGACTTTCCCGGGCATTTATGGTCGCAGGAGCAAAGAATGTAGGCGCGACACTTTGGTGCGTAGATGATGAAGCCACGGCAGAATTTATGTTACGGATGTACAAAAAAGTAAAAGCTGGCATGAGCTATGCCGAAGCCTATCGCAAAGTTAAAAACGAATTCCGCAATAGCAACGATTACTGTCACCCATATTATTGGGCGGCTTTTATTTTGTATGAATGACAACAGGTGTAATTTTTTGAAAGTTTCACTTGCAAAAAATTGATAGTGACCGATTTGTTCTGAAAATCTAGTAAACGCTAGGCTCGACCGCTACTTGCAGAGAAAACGCCCTAATTGTTCTTAGAAAATTCCGCCGAGTTGTTCAAGAAAGTCGGCAAATCCATTCAGCCAAAATGCTCGCACTGTCATTTTGTGTAGTCGAACCGTTCACGCTTCTTCATGCACAAGGCGTAGAAATTCCGCTGGCGTTAGTGCAGGAACAACAGAATCTTTAAAATCATTGCGGTCACGAGTGATGATGTAATCCACATCACATGCAAGGGCGGAACCGTGTTGCATGGAATCTTCCAAATCAGAAAAGTTCCCATCATTCACGGCTTGTATAAGCTGAGGTTTTGTCAGCCCCGCGACATCAAAAACATACAGTAAGTTGTTAAAAGTGTTCCTGCAATATTCGGTATCTTTATGCTCCTTTTCGTGTAGAACATAAAAAAGCGTTGAAAAACTGTGCAGGGCAATGTAGCCGTCTACAAAAGTAATGCAGCAGTCGATTATCCTCTTTGATTCCGAAAAATGCGACTCGCGGCGAAGAATCACATCAAGCAGAATGTTAATGTCTATCAATGCTTTCATATTTATTCATTACCGCGTCAGCGACTTCTTTCGCTCCGTCCTTGCTCACGTCACTTGAACCTGCAAAGCTCATCGCAAGAAGATTTTCAAAAGCCTTCCGTGACGCCGCACCGGACCTGACCATGGAGAAGCTCCTTCGCAGAATTCTTACCGAAACGGATGTTCTGCCGGTGTGCAGTGTCATGTCTGACGGCAAAAGACGTTATGCAAATCTCATGCAGCTGATCGGCATGGCCTCGGATTTCGAATCAGAGGGGTTTCACGGTCTTCACAGCTTTGTGCACTATCTGGAAAAAAAGAAAAATAAGAATACAGCTCC
>JAFVDR010000175.1 GCA_017476165.1 Treponema sp.
ACTTTTTTAGAATGAATCAATTCCACAGGAACAATATAATGATCAGCTCCTGCAACCTGTTTCAAAAAAGCATCGCGAACAGGATTTGTTTCATTCCATCGGAACCGCATGTTTCCAGCCTGCCTCAGACTCATTCCCCATTTTGGAGCATTGGTCAAAAGCTTACCGCCCAAATAAAATGATCCTGTAATATACGAATCAGGATTCAACATTATGCAGAAACCTTTGGATTTTCAACTTCATCCAGCTGCAACGACATATCATACGCATCCTTAAAACAATCTCGTGCATCAACAACCATCTGATAAAAATCGCCCATTCTTCGCTGCATGTTGCGCAAATTCATGATTGCACCATATTTTCCAACATATTTATCAGAAACGAATCCAGTCAAAAGCATGACCATCCTATGGCACAGCCTGCGGAAATCCTTGCATATTGAAGAAGCATCATCTTCAAGACTTGTAAAAATCAAATTCAGTTTCTTTGAAATTTCATCTGTTGGAGTTTCATACACTTCATATTTTGAAAACTCAATTCCATATTCTCCAGCTGCAGACAGCTGATTTGCAAGAAGCTCCAACGCACTGTTCACTTCCATAAATGCATCAACGGCTTCCGTAAATTCCCTCTCATTATCCTTTATGGCAAACTGTCCTTCCAACGATATTGCCTTAAAAATCGTCATATACGCAGAATACCGTTGCTTTACGAAGAAATTCACAAATCCAAGAGAATATTCATATTTGAACGAAAGGGAACCCACATTTTCCCACGGACGAAATGGAAACAAAGGAAATGTTGCAACTTTAAACACTGACATCATCTTCTGCTTCAACAGTTCTTTTGTATAATCACGTTCACGCTGGGCAACCCTGTCCTTGAAATTCTGCTTCCATTGTTCCGTATACAATTCTAGCCAGTTTTCGCCGCCACTCATGGCATCGGGAGTATACAAAGAGTTTTCCATCACGACTTTCGAAACCTTAGACATGGGGACAGCGTCAAGAAATGCTTCAATCATGGAAACATGCAATCGTGCAGATGTATAAAATTCCTTGTGAGCCTCTTCTCCATTGTCAGCTACAGGCTCAGAATTCCACTGAGAGCCACCATCCTGCATGACAACTACAAAAGCATCAAGCAAATGTTCATCAAACTGTACATAATTGCACATGACTTTTGCAAGTTTAGCAAAATCAAGCTTGACAAAACTGAAAAGACACGCACAAACATGGTCTTCTGTCATTGAGAATTTGGAAATGATTTTATCGACAGGCATTTTTACAAATTCATTAAGCCAAAAAATACCTCGGGCATACCGATACATTTCCTTTTGATGTTCATCAGGAATATTTTGTAAATTGACACTTAATGTCTGAAAAAATTCATTACGCTTTTCCTTCAACAACGGTTCGGTCAATGGAACAACAAAAGGATCACAAGAAGATTTCAGTTTTTCTTCATATTCGGGCATGATTACATGACCAAGCGTCACCATGAATGCTGCAGGATTTGATGCATACTGTTCGAGATGCGGAGCAAAAAAATCTATAGCACTCTTAAGCTGCAGGAGTTTTTCGTAAAATTCTCCGTATAGCAATTTCTTGCGATACTGTATAAGGGAAGGATAATGATACTCAACATCACGGGCAATCTTTTTTACCAGCGTCATATTAAACGCTTCTTCCATAGAAGAAGATGTTATTATCGAATAAATCCACAAATAAATCTTCTGAAGCAGAGACTGACGTTTTAGACGCTGTTCAAATTCCGCTTTTTCATCAAGCTTCTGTACAGACATCTTTGTTTTGCCAGCAAAAAGTTCCCTATCGTCACTTTTCTGACCATCCATTGAGTTTAGTATTTTCTGACGCTCTTCCTTGCTTATTTTTCCTGAAAGCTCATCAAAAGTCTGCACATTACTATTTTTCAATTTCTCGTCCATTCTGCACCATTATTACATAGAACACTATTACATATTTTGTTTATTATACCGCAATTTGAAATAAAGTAAAGGGGTACTTTTGGGAACATCTAAAAATCATCCAGAT
>JAFVDR010000176.1 GCA_017476165.1 Treponema sp.
CACAGACCGCCGCAGTATGCAAGCCAGTAGGGAAAATGAAAGAGCTTGGTCTTTGGCTTCCCCAGTGCCTTGTAGCAGTCAAGCACAAGATGATTCATGTCATAGGCAGGCTCATCGCAATAGTTGTAGAGATGCTCGCCAGGCTCGGTGTCGTGGGTAAGCTCGTATTCAATAAAAGCCGCCACATTCTCCACATAGTTCATGCTCTTGCGGTTCGTGCCTTTGCCCACCATAGGAAAGCGGCCACTGGCAATCTGACGGAGAAGATTGTACACGTTGCCGCGGTTCTGCTCTCCAAAAATAACAGTGGAGCGAATGATGACAACATTGTTTGCAGAATCTGCTTTGAGCCAGTCGCGGTATTTGCCTTCCGCAAGATATTTCGTGCGTCCGTAGTCGTTAAAATAATTGATTTCGCCACTTTCGTCCGTTCCCACAGGAGCAAAGCCATAGACAGCAACAGAGCTTGTGAAAATGATTTTATGGATTCCAAGTTCCGAGCAAGCCTTACAGACATTCTCACTCCCCTGCACGTTCACTTCGTCATAGAGGGATTTTGGCGTAACGTCATCGCGATGCTCAGCCGCAAGGTTGATTACCACATCACTCCCCTTCAAGACATCCAAAAGCGAGTGCATGGGCATGGCTTTTTTTGCAATTTCATCTGCCCCAGGAGCCATTGCCTCGTCGGTAAGACTTGCCATGAATTCTGCGCTTCCGCTCGGAGCATTCCGCACATCACACCGCGTCCAGAGTTCTGGATATGCCACGCTTTTTCGTTTGTCTGCAATGCGCTATGAAAGCCTATTCATTCTTGCTGTCATCAAAGACATAAAAGCAGATTTTTCATTTTCAGATAAGAATGATTCTTTTATTGCAGTCAAAAATTTGTCGTTCAATGAAAGCACCTTATTTATCATTTTATAAGCTGCTTTTTCTGGGATTTTACAGTTTTTTGCAAATATAATGAAATCACTTTTCTTTATATTTGCCTTCTTGCCGTTCATTGTTAATGCAACTTCCTCGGTATCTTCAGGCATTACAATATTTACAGGAAGCAAATCATAAGCAGGAGAAAGCACAAATTTTCTTGATTTAGCCCCAGTTTCAATTAAAGAGAAATTCTTTAAATGCATATCTGAATTTCCTGTAACAAAACAGAAAACCAATCTATAAAAAAGCTCTGCAAGATCTAATCCTGCATTAGAAGAAAACTGCGATATAATTTTAGCACAGCGTTCATAAGACGATTTATATTTTTCCTCAGTCAATCTCTCTGACAACTGGCAAAAATCTTCCATTGCAAACAGCTCTGTTCCAGATTTTGACGAAAGTCTGTCTATTCGCTTTGTAATATATGCAAATTCGTCCTGCAGTTTTACAAGTGCATTCGGTACCGTTTTTATTCCTGCAACTTTTGCAAGCTTCATTACAAGACTTTCCATTTCTGGAAGGTGTACAAATTCTTCTGTTTGAGGCTTTAAAATGTAGCCTGCTGGATAGCCAACAATAGTAAGTCTCGTTTCCTTCTCTTTTGAAAGATGTAATGAAAGTTTTTTCTGAACTCCCGCAACTGTAAATCCTTTTGAAACAGTTTCTGTAACAAGGAGTTCCAGCTGCTCATTTGAAATAGAAATTTCAGGAAATTGACTTGTTCCAAAAAAAGATTTTATGCATTTTTTATGCCACCGATTCCTTACTTCAGAAGAATCCTCAGAGATTATTTCTTTTCCACAACAAAGGCAAAGCATCTTCACTATCTTTCAGTCCTGACAGAAACATCTCCAATTGAATCCTTGCAAGCAACAAGTAAAATTCCAAACCTATCCCGCCTGTCTATCTTCCAGTTTTTAGAAACGACATTCAAAAGCCAGCCCTCAGGAATAAGACCATCAAAAAAAGGAAAAAGCGTTTTGCTTTCAAATGCCTTTTTTTGAAGAGGAAGCGTTACACTTACAGCCAGAGGATTTTCAGCAGAAAGATAATCTCTATCATATTCAAACTTGTATCCAGAATCAGTCTCGCTCACAACTCCTGCGAATATATTTTGAACAAAAACAAACCCTTGTCTGTATGCAGAAGCCATTATTCAACTCCTTCACCTTGTAAGGAAGTCCTTTTTATAACTCCCAAGCAACAGCCGAACATCGAAAGA
>JAFVDR010000177.1 GCA_017476165.1 Treponema sp.
TTCGTCTGACAGAATTCCAAGCCTGCCAGTGTAGGGGTATCGTCCTGTTGCAACCATATCCCTGCATGTCATGTGCTCTGGGTGGATTCTTTCTGTTGTCACCATGGACATAAGCCTTGCAATGTCTATGTTCCTTAGCCTTGTTATGTCCTGTTCCATTACAGAAACGCTTCCGCCAAGAATTTTTAACTGATGCGTAATTGTCTTTAGTATGGTAGATTTCCCTGAACCATTAGGTCCGATGAGTGTTGCTATTTTTCCTGCTTCAACAGTAATGTTTACATCTTGAATGATTATTTCTTTGCTGTATCCTGCTGAAAGTTTTTCGGTCTTGATGTTTTTCATGCTACTTCCTGCCTTGTCTTGAAAACATCATGTATATGACTACTGGTACTAAAAACAACGCCGTTACGGAGCTTATGCTTAATTCTGCCGGTGAGAATACAGACCGTGCAATGCCGTCACAGAACAGTGTAATTAGAGCACCGCCTAAAAAACATGCAGGAATCAGAATCAGAGGCTTTGCCGTTCCTGCTGCCGATTTTACAAGGTGTGGTACAGCTATGCCTACAAAGGAAATTGGCCCTGTGAATGCCGTTACACATGCAGATAACATGCTTGAAAGCAATATTAACATGACCCTTAGGGTCAGAATGTTTACACCCATGTTCTTAGCATAACGTTCTCCAAGCTGGTATGCACCGATGGGCTTTGACAGCATGAAAGAAAGCACTACCACAGGACAGATGACTGTTGTAATTATTTTTATGTCAGCCCAGTCTATGCCGGAAAAACTTCCCATGGCCCAGTTGTGTAAGTTGACTATGTTTGAGTCATTTGCAAAAGTAACAAAAAAATCTGTAATGGCCGAACAGATGTACCCCAGCAGAATTCCACAGACAATCAGTATGGACATATTGTGAACTTTGAGAGAAAGGAGCATGACAATGCAAAGTGAAATCATTGCTCCTGCAAATGCTGCCAGTACCATGCCTGTTGCACTGAGCATAATGCCATGGTCTAAGAAAAAAATCATTGTAAGTGCGACAGAAAGCTTTGCTCCTGACGATATGCCAAGTACATAAGGGCCTGCAATCGGATTGTTAAAAAAAGTCTGCAGCAGAAATCCTGAGACTGAAAGGGCTCCTCCCAGTACTATCGCCGCAATGATTCTTGGTAGCCTGATGTTCCATATTACTCTGTGATATGCAAGGTTTTCTGTATTGCCGGACATTATGCGGCATACATCTGCAATTGGAATGTTTACGCTTCCTGTACAGATGTTCCATGCCGTAAGAAGTGTGAGAAAAAAGAGCATGATTAAAAAGACCAGAAATAAACGCCTGTGCATACGATAACCTGATAACCTGTATTATTGCATTTTCCTTAGGGATTCAAATTGTCCGTCCGTACCTTTTAGTACTGCATGAATGTCTTTTAGAAAATCAGTCATGGCGGTAGTTTTCTGAAAAAACTGTTTTCCTGCTGAATATACGTTTCCTGTCTTGACGGCAGTAAAATCTGCAAACAGGCTGTTTTTATTTATCAAGTCTTCTGTGTTTTTTACATCATCACTAAGGTTGTTGTTATAAATGATTATATCTGCGTTTAGACATGAAGCATAGAAATCTTCAAACTGCATGTTTAGAGTTGACAGAGCATTGTCTTCTTCATTTGATATGTGCGAAGGAATGTATGTGCCCCCTGCAAGGGAAATCAATTTTGAAATATAGTCGCCAGGTTTTCTGATGTTTACAGCACCATGTGATGTTACATAAAAGAACGCTACCGTCTTTCCTGTACTTTCTGATTGCATTATGTTTTCAACTTCTGCAATTTTATTTTCAAAATATTCATTTGCTTCTTTTTCCTTGTTAAAAAGTATGCCGTATAGCTTTATCCATTCAAGCCGTCCCAATGGGTGGCTTTCATAGCCTGAGTGTTCTACCAGAACAGGAATACCTAGTTCTTCAAGCTTTTCTTTTGCGGCTGGCTTGTGATAAATCATTGTGTTTTCTATTGCAAGCGTACAGTTTTCTTTTACCAAAAGTTCATAGTCGGGACTGCTGTACTTTCCTGCATACTTTATCTTTCCTTCCTTCATTGCCTGTACTGCCTGTGGAATGTACCAGTCATTTTCTTTTGTTCCCGAGAACTTGATGCTGTCCATTGCTCCTGCCGTTTTTATCAAATCCATTACGGCAGAAGAAACCAGATATGTTTTATCTAGAGGCTGTTTGAGTATCGTTACATTTTCAGGAACGCTTTTTGGAACACTCTTGTCTTCCGGTACAAGCAGGAAACTGTCTTTGCCTGCAATGGTTATAAGAGAGTAGTCTCCATACCTGTCTATGGAAAGCTGCCGTGCATATTTAAAATCAATGGTTTGAGTTTTGCCAATGGAAGCAAAATCTATAGTTTCTGTTTTGTCTGAAGTTTCTTGCTTTTTACTGCATGAAGAGAAAGCTAATAGAGATGTAATGACTAATATGAATAATTTTTTCATGATCTTTTTCTATTTTATGTTGCCTATAAGGTTGATTGTCAGTGTATATTCTATCTCATGCGGCACACTCATTGCTACTGTATCGGCAACTATTTTTAGAGGTTTTGCAATATCTGGCACCGTAATGTTGAATGTTGATTTTCCTTCTTTTATGGCCGCATTGTATTTTGTGCCGTCATAAATCAAGTAGTCGTAATTTTTGCTGTTCCATACAAGCTCAAGATTGTATGTACCGTTTGTGACGGTAAGAATGGATGGCATCTGGATTTTTGCTTTTCCAGAACCACCATCCATTTTTATTGCAACGGAATATGTTCCGTCATTCAGTTTTTTTTTACTGCATCAAGAACTTGTACTTTGTGGTCATACCAGATGCCTTTTTTCCCTATAAGGGCAAGATCAAATTCTTTGCCGATTTTTTTTACAGGAATGTCATATCCAAAAACTTTTTCTGTCGTTCCGTCTTCGTATGTAACGATATCTGTCGTTGGATGCAACCACCCCTGTTCATCAGCCTTTGCCTGCTCTGCCGTTCCACAGTACAGGTTTACTATTTTTTTACCGGCAAGGCTTACATGAAATGTCATCTTGCCGTTCTGCACGGTCAGCGTTCCTTTTCCGTCATAAGCTTCATTTGCATGAAACATTGAACTGTCAGTCTTGAACACTGCCGTATAGATGCCGTCTTCTAGTTCAGTTTTTTTTTTGCTTCAGCAGTATGTTCTACATAAAGCTGCTGCACGGCTTCAATTCTTCCCATGCCTTCAATCTGGCAGTCAATTCTGTCAAAAGCATTTGCTGCTGTAAACATGCTCTTCCATGAATCATCATCATCACCAGCCATATCGTTGTTTGCGTGGTCTCCTGCAACAACCATGAGAGGGCGGAGTATTACATTTTTGTAGCCGGCATTTTTTACGTCTTCAATGATGTTCTCACATGCAGTTTCTTCTGGTTCTCCCTCGACAGTTCCAATAAATACGTTGTCATAGCCAAGTTCTGCCATCTGTGACTTCATCTGGCTGTAGCTTACTTTTGCTGTGTGAGAAGTTCCATGTCCCATAAATACAAATGCTGTTCCATTCTGCTCTGCTTCGTTTCTTGAGCCGAATCCAGCAGATTTTACAGCCTGTGCGGTAATTGCCTGTGCAACAGATTTTTTGTCTGCATTGATTTCAGAAGCATTTTTTCCAACCTGTCCGAGCAGAGGTTCTGCAATAACTACGGAATCAAATTTATCCTCGTATTCTTTTGCGGCTGCAGAAAGCTCGTCATATTCTGCTCCATGCATAAGGTGGGTAGGCTGGATAATCAGGTTCTTTACGCCGTTTGCAACTGCACGTTCCAAAGCCTGTGTCATGTTGTCAATCTTTTCGCCATCACGTGCCTGTATGTGATTGATTATAATCTGAGCTGTGAATGCACGGCGTACAGCCCAGTCTGGATTTGCCTTTTGAATGGCTTTTTCTATGCTGCTGATGTCCTGTACTCGGCTTTCGTTGAATGAAGTTCCAAAGCTTACGACAAGAATTTCATTCTCGCCGATTCCGTCCTGATTAAGTGGGTTGTCAAGAGAAGCGTCTCCTGTGTCGCGTCCAAAGTAATCAGGATCTGCATTTTCGCCTTCAACAAGTTCTTTCTGTTCGTCGGTAAGGGCATCCCATGCTTTTTTTGCCTCGGCACACTGCTCGTCTGTCTTATCTGTACGTTCCTGAACGTAAATTGCATCGATTAATGCTGCAACTTTGTCTGCTGCTGCCTTGTTGTCCACTGGTACATCCTTTTTGCTGCATCCTGTCATGACTGCAAGTGTAACAATTCCTGCAATCACGGCTGTTAATGCATGTCCGCTTTTTTTCATAATATTATACCCCTTTATAAAAAAGGCCCTGACATATCTAGAGTTTTGTACAAAAGATACAGTCAGGGCATAGTTCCAAAAATAGAGAATGTGTAACCCCATTTTGGGGTGCTCAATCAGTACGACCAATTACTCGTGGTCTGGAATATATCCTGTACTATTATAGCTGGCAGGTTTCCTGACTTTGCAATCATCATGTCTTGCACTATCTTCCCGGGCTAAAAAGCTCAGTGATAATAAGGCGTGCAGCACTCCTGCATTACAGTGACGAGATCGTACAGGACTTTCACCTGATTCCCTTTTAACTGCCTTTAAGACAGACTAAAGACAGCACCAGCTACTGTTTATGCAAAATAAACTATCATAATATTATTGTTTTTGCAATATTAGAATCGTTTTCTCAGAAAGATTCTAATCGTTTTGCTAGAGAGATTAGAATCTTTTTGCTAAAACGATTCTAATCGTTTTGTCAAAGAGATTGGAATCTTTTTACTAGAACGATTCTAATCGTTTTGTCAGAGAGATTGGAATCTTTTTACTAGAACGATTCTAATCATTTTGACATGCATTGTATAATGAATTTTTTCTTATAATGAGGTATGATGATGTTATGTTAAGAAAAAACTGGACAGTAAAGAGTTTTGAAAGGCTTGATTCATTTCTAAGAAGGGAACTGCCTCTTGTGCTTGATTGTACTGTCTCTAACAGCAAAGTCCGCAGGTTTATAATTGCAGGTTCTGTCAACGCTAATGGCAGACAGTGTAGAATACCTTCTTTTAAACTGAAGCCAGGTACATGTGTAAGCGTATGCATTGATGAGGACAAACTTTTTTTTGAAAAAAAGCCTGACGACATCGACTTTACTTTGACGGATAAGGATGTTCTTTTTGAAGATGACTATATAATAGTAGTGAACAAGCCTGCATTTCTTCCGACAGAAGACACTATTGTGGAAGGTAGAAAAAACATGCATGGTGCGGTTGTTGAGTATCTATGGAAAAAAAATCCTTCTCTTCGGAATCCTCCTTATGCAGGAATTATGCATCGCTTGGACAGAGAGACCAGCGGCGTTCTTCTTTTTACAAAGACCCGATCTGTGAATGCTGCCGTGCACGATATGTTTGAGATGCATACTGCAAGAAAGACTTACAGGGCGGTATGCACATGTAATGCCAACCGGTCTGACATGATGAAAGAAGGAAACTCTTTTACTGTTGATAATTTTATTGGCAGAATAAGCCCTAAATCGCAGGCATGTAAGGTTGGAGTTCTTGATGAAAGCAGGGGTGGACAACATGCCCGTACAGAATTTTACATTGCTTCGAGAAAGGACGGGCTGTATTACATTGATTGCCACCTTTTGACTGGAAGGACTCATCAGATTCGTGTGCATCTTTCGCAGTTCGGTCTTCCGATTGTCGGTGATAAGCTTTATGGAGGTGCAGAAGGTTTTGCTTCATTAGGAAACAGAATCATGCTTCATGCATTTTCTCTTGAGTTTCCACATCCTGTAACAAAAGAGCTTATGACGGTGACGTCAGAGTTGCCAGTGGAGTTTAAGTGACGTTTTGTTAATAATTGAGAAAATTTATTCTTACACTTTTACTTGGAGGTGTTATTATGACTGGAGCTTTTGCTAAATGCAAGCAAAATCGACATTTCTGCCTATGACACTATAGTTTTGTGCTATCCAATCTGGTGGGCTTTGGCGAAGTGGTTCAGATTTGTCAAAGTTTGCTAAAGGTGCAGATTTCAAAGGTGGCAAAGATTTTACCCGCGGTTCTGGTCAAAATGTAAAAAAATATGTGGAAGGGCTGATAAAATAGTGGCGGTTTTACAACTTTCTCAACCTTTGCTTTAGAAACAGAAACTTGAAGAATATCTTGCTGAAGAAAAACATGAAGTTTTCATTTACCGCTACCCAGAGATTGATGCCGAAATCATCAAGGAGAGGGCAGAGAGATATTTAGGCTGCGAATACAATTACTCCTTCTACCCTGACAATGAAAAGTTCTACTGCTCTCAGTATATCGCTGAAATCTTGCCGATTTTTGATATTGTTCCAATGAAGTTTGGTGATGGTGAAAAAGAGATTTCTGATTACTGGCAGAAGTATTATGAGGAATTAGGAGTACCGGTACCTCTAGGATAGCCGGGTACAAATCCGGGACAGCTTGCAAAGTCTGAAAAA
>JAFVDR010000178.1 GCA_017476165.1 Treponema sp.
CAATATATATTCCTGCAATAATCTGTAATTTCTGTTATATTTGGTAAACAAGAAAGAACTTCATGATCACCATTAAAGAACTTTCCACATTTTCTTGTTATTGACTCAAAATATTTTCCATCATTGTAAAACGCTTTAGATACCATGAGAGGCAAAACCTTAAAAATACTATAAGCGAAAAAATTTCTGTTCAACACCGTTTTCCGTTGAGTATCATCCAAAAATGCAGTGCTATTGTGTCGTACAACATCCAGATACAAATTGAAAGTCTTAATATCAGGAATATCATCAAAAATAGACAAATCAGGAATCCACTTATAACCGGCATACGGAGGATCACAAACAGTGACCTCAAAATTATTTTCATTGAACAACTTCGGAAGAACATGTAAGGCTTCATTATGTTTTTCAACCAACAGTTTCGTAGTGCGTTTATTCATTTCACTTACCGTGTATTCATATCCTCCAAAAAGTGCAGGAGTTCCAAAATTTGTGAAGAAACCATGTGACACAGTATTAGGGTAATAGGTAAAGCCTGCAAACTGATTCTTAATGGACGGTTCTTCATTAAAGATGTACGGTACATAGCCGTTTATTGCACGGTCAAGCATGAACACAATAACATTTTTTCCTTTCTTGCTCAACTTGATAACTTTGCCATTAACAGAATCTGAAGAAGAATTTCTTTGGTAAGACATATCGTTTAAAAGTGACTGTGTCCGATGCATCTGAGACAGGGATACCAACGCAGCACATATTGCCAATACAGATGAAGCAGTGGGTATAATTTTTTTGCATTTAAAAACACAAACTAATAGAACAGAAAGTACCAATACAATCACAAAATTAGTCCATATTTCTAATTCTGAAAATGAAAGTCCCTCTTCATAAGCAAGTGTAGGTGATAGCAATCCAAGATGCCGACCAAAACACATGTAGTTAAAAAGGGATACTCCAGAAGCAACCCACATAATAAGATTAAAAAGCCCTCTCCACTCTTCATTCATCATATAGCGGATAATTCCAGCCCATAACAAAAAAAAGCCTGCTGCATAACATGTAGAATTTACAAGAAACAGCAAAGGCGACCTGTAATTGTGAAATCCAAGAAATTCTGCTGGAGAACTTGCAATAACAGCAGACGGAATAAGAATGCCTGTAAGAATAGTAAGGAATGTTCCCAATAGCATAAAAACAAAAAGAGAATTTGATTCATCTCTCTTGCAGAATAAAAGAGTATTCTTCATTCCTTTAGCAGTCTTATAAAAAAAACGCTTGAACAGCATTATAAAAAGCGGCAAAACCATGATGCATTCAAAAAGACATACTGCAATATATTTTTTTCGGGAATTAAGAATACCACTCGCAACTGTTGAAACAGCAAAGATGCTTCCCAGAACAGCACACACTATCGTTACAATTTTACGAGGATTCCTGAGTTTATAAAATATATTTTTTACAAGAGAGAATATATTATTGCATGTCCAATATAACACAAGACCACTCGGTGAATTGTACAGCAATACAAGAAAAATAAGGGCCATTCCATACGTCTGGACTTTGTCCTTCAGCGGAAAGCCTTTTAAGTATACTGCAGACGAAATGCAGTTGATTGCAGTCATCAGCATCGGGAGCAGGTTCACGGATACTGTACAAAGTTTTACAAGCTCATCGGGGCTGCCTAAATCTGAAATCACTCCAAAAGAAGCACCCTTCAAAGCAGCAAGATGCGACAGAAAATGGTAGGCTGCTATGAAAAAAGGAATCTCCAAAAGAAGTGTTACAGAGCCATTCAATGCCTGAAGGGGAGAATAGCCATTCTCACGGTAATATGTCTGGAGCATCATAAATCGCTCATCACCCTTGAAATTTTTTTTGATATGAGAAACCCAGCCTGAAAGATGTTTTTGCGTATCACGTTCTTTCTGCTGTACCGCATCTGCACGCCTGTACAATGGAAGCGTCAAAACACTAATTGCTACACTAACACCTATTATAGCAAGTTCTTGATTTGTTTCACGCTGACCAAGAAGTCGAAACATCATTTCAAATACTATTTCAACCACAAATTCAATTGGCGAGATTATGATGTTATACAATATTGAAAGCATAGAAATTTATTCTCCTTAAAAAAATCAAAATTTTTTCAAATCTATATCAAGCGGAAAATGGCTGTTTGCTTCCTGTTGAAGTTTCTCGTAACGCTCGTAAATCCGCTGTTTCAGATTCGTGGAACTAACCCCTGCACCATAAGGAAAATAAACCACATCTACGCCCTGTTCTTTCAAGTAGTCATATTTTCCCGCCCAGTCATCGCCTACGACAAAAACATCGAAGTTCAGTTTTTTCACTTTGTCAACGTGATTTAGCGAATGTTGGGGAATTACAATGTCGGGATACTTCAACGCCTTCACTAAGGCAATGCGCTCGTCAAAGGGAATAATCGGCTGGCTCTTGTAGCTTTCAACCAGTTCATCTGTGTTCACGCCCACAATGAGAATGTTGCCGAGACTCCGGGCATATTCAATCATCTTGATGTGGTTTGCGTGGAGCATGTCGAATGTTCCGCTGGTATATACGACTGTTTTTCCTGCTATCATAACTTCCTCACAAAATTCCGCGTTTTACCAAGTCTTTGAAAGCTGCAACAAGCGTGTCGATTTCTGCCTTTGAGATTGAGCCGATATGACCGACACGGAAAACTTTTTCTGCCATGTCGCCGCCGTTTGGACAAATCCAGATTCCATACTCATCTTTTATGATTTCAAAAATCTTGTGTGCGTTCACACCCTCTTTTGTGGGGCAAAGCACCGTAACACAGTTTGAAGAATCTTTTTGCTCTGTAAACATTCTGAGGGGTAAATCTTTTATAGCCTTTCTGAAATATGCAGCCCGCTCGCTTGCAAGCCTGTTCTGATTTTTGAGTCCGCCCGTTTCTTCAATGCGCTTTAATTTTTCGTTCAGCTGCAAAAGCGTCGCCACCGCAGGGGTAAAGGGAGTCTGCCCCCGCTCGCC
>JAFVDR010000179.1 GCA_017476165.1 Treponema sp.
GAGGCCTGTTTGTAAATTTAATTTTGCTCAGGTGCAAGGTTTTTTGGCATTTTTGCACTTTTTCCTTGCACCTGTGGAACCTTTTTTTGCTCTTATTTTCTTTGTCTGTATGATTTTAGATTCTTTTTCAGTAGATACTACGTATTTTAACACGGATGTACGGTTTCCCCAGTATGCGCTCGCAGTCTTTTGACGGCTTTGAAAAGGTAATGGATAAAATCATACTGCTAAAGTACCACGATTTGAGCATTAGTACAACGCATGCATAAAGAATGCAACATATGGATGCCATGCATGAAAAAAAAAGGTTTCTACTGTACTTCTATAAGAAAAAATGATACACTAGGCTATTATGGGAAAGGTTATTGTTTTTGTAAACCAGAAAGGAGGCGTCGGAAAGACGACTTCTGCCATTAATATAGGTGCATATATTGCACTGACCGGCAGAAATGTGCTTCTCGTAGATTTTGACAGCCAGGGCAACATGTCCAGTGGAGTCGGTGTCAGCAAAGAAAAGCCTACAGTATACGAGCTGATTGCCGAACTTGCCACCCCTGAGCAGGCAATAAAGCATTCTTCCATCCCTCATTTAGATGTCATTGCAGCATCAATAGACCTTTCCGGAGCTGCCATAGAGCTTGTAGATCAGAAAAACAGGGAATTCTTCTTAAAAAAAGCCCTTGAACCTGTCCGTGACCGCTATGACTATATTCTTATCGATTGTCCTCCATCTCTTGGCATTCTGACATTGAACGGTCTTGCCGCTGCAGATTCCATACTGGTTCCCATGCAGTGTGAATATTTTGCTTTGGAAGGAATTACACTGTTATTGGAAACTGTAACGGAAGTCCAAAAGGGTATCAACAAGAACCTCACGATATGCGGAATCTTTTTTACAATGTATGACAGTCGAACTCGACTTGCACAGGATGTTGTCATGCAGGTGAAGAGTTTCTTTAAGGATGCCGTATTCAATACAATCATTCCAAGGAATGTACGCCTGTCAGAAGCACCTTCTCATGGGCAGCCCATCTGCATTTACGACCCGAATTGTATTGGTGCAAGAAGCTATAAACAGCTAGCAGAAGAGGTAATCAGCCGTGGCTAAGCAGTTTGGATTAGGTCGAGGTCTTGATGCCTTGATGGGAGGAATTCAAGAAGATGAGTTGCGGGATGCCATTCAGCAGCAGGCAGCAGCCAATCAAGGGGTTGCAATAAAGGCTGCTGATTCTCAATCTAATGTCCAACCCGAACTTGTACCAGCAAAGAACTTGCCGAATGGCATTTCTGTTGATGAAGACGGCACGCTATGGGTCAATCCGTCTTTGCTCAAACCGAATCCCCATCAGCCGCGTGTCTTTTTTGATGAAGACAAGCTCGCAGAACTGACAGAATCAGTAAAGCAGGAAGGCATTCTTTCTCCTATCATAATAGAAGATGCTGGCGACGGCACATTTTACATCATAGCTGGAGAGCGACGTACTCGTGCAGCACGTGCCGCGGGGCTGGAAAAAGTACCTGTACAACTCAGAAAATATTCTGATGCACGCAAGCTTGAAGTTGCACTGATAGAAAACATTCAGCGGACAGACTTGAATCCTGTGGAAGAAGCTCAGGCATACTACCAGATTATGGAACTTGAAAACATTACACAGGAAGAAGTGGCACTTCGTGTGGGAAAAAAGCGTTCAACGGTGGCAAATTCCATTCGTCTTTTGAAGCTGCCAGATGACATGCGCAATGCTCTTGCAGCAGGAACGCTTTCTGCAGGTCATGCCCGTGCATTGCTCAGTGTGTTTAACCCTGCTGATCAACGTGTACTCTTTGGCAGAATCATGGGGCAGGGAATGTCCGTGCGACAGGCAGAACAGCAGGCTTCTGAAATGAACGGAGCTTCCCGTACACTGAAAAAGGCTGAAACTCCAGCGACAGAACGAAGTGATCCAGACTATGTAAAAATTGAACAGAAGTTTATCGATGCCCTTGGTACAAAAGTCCAGTTGAAGGGTGATTTTAATAAAGGCACTGTAACAATACAGTATTTTACAAAGGATGATTTGGACAGAATTTACAACCGAATAGTGGAGAAGCGGTAATATATGGAACAGAATGACGATTACATGAATGACGATCCATGGAATGTTCATGGAGTGGCTTCTGGCAAGATTCCTTGCGAGCATTCCGAAGAAAACGAAAGCAAGAGCTATTTTTCTGCAGAAGATTTGGGAAAAATATCAATGGCATGCGGACTCATTTCTTTTTTCTTTTATCACACGCTTTTTGCCATACTCGGTCTTATATTTGGCATTATTTCGCAATCAAAGACAAAAAATTCCAGTGCAACAGCAGGTATTGTCTGTTCTGTCATTACGCTGTGCATTATGTTTTTATGCATAATAGGAATTATAGCTCTAGTACTTGCATGCATTCCGACAGCAACAGAATGGTTTGACAAGCTGAAAGATTCACTGCCAGGAATGTATGGTTTCTAGATGGGTCTTGTTGTTGCGGCCTCCGTCATAGCATTTTTAACGACAGAAATGGACAGTCTTGCCGTAATGGTAGTCCTGTTTTGCGGATCTGACACTCATATGAAAAAAAGTGCTGTTGCATTCGGCAGATACATAGGACTTGCACTGCTCGTTGCATGCAGCTTTTTCTTTCCTGAACAACTTACATCCTGTCACATAAAAGAAAAACTCGCCCTTTTGGGCATCATCCCCATTGTTGTGGGAATAAGGACGGGGGTAGCACACAGGAAAGATTCGAATCGGCAACGGTCAGCTTTTGTCAGTCTTGCACTTTTTTTTCTGGCATGTCTTTTTTCTGTAGTGGTAACAGTCTCGAATGGTGGAGACAACATTTCCGTGTACATTCCTTTTTTGAAATCTTTGAATGCACAGTAATTTTTTCTTTTTTGCATTGTCCTTTTTATGATGCAGACGCTTTGGTGTGCAGCTTCTCTTGCCATTGTCTCTGTAAAATCCATAAAGGAATACATTCAGAAAACAAAATACGTTCTGATTCCGTTTCTTTTTATTGTTGTCGGTTTGTATATACTGCTTGCCGGTGGAACCATCATATGGCTTTTTGGAAAATAAAGTATGGAAAATTTTAATGTAAGGGTGTATCACTCTATTCTGTGCAACGAATATCCTGATTTTCTGGATGACTATGTATCGCTCCCCGTAATGCAAAGGCTTGGTGGTGTCGGGCTATTGTGCGGCACGGATTGGACACCTCTATTCAACAACCGTTTTTTCTATACAAGGCTCGATCATTCCATAGGAGCTGCTCTGATTGTGTGGAATTTTACCCACAGCAAGCGACAAACCCTTGCCGCCTTGTTTCACGATATTGCCACCCCTGCGTTTAGCCATGTTGCCGACTTTCGCAACGGAGATGCCCTTACGCAAGAAATTACAGAGCGACTGACTTCTAGAATCATAAACGATGATATTGCGCTGAGCAGTCTTCTGTTCAAGCAGGGCATCTACAAGTATGAAATTGACGACTATCACAAATATCCCATTGCAGACAATGACATTCCAGGACTGAGCGCAGACAGGCTTGAATACATGTATCCCAGCGGAGCCGCATTGTGTGGAGAATGGACAATTCCAGAGATACGATGGAACTATGGTAACATTTGTGTACTCAAAAATGAAAAGGATCTTCCAGAGCTTGGCTTTTCCGATTTGGAAGCAGCCATAACGTATGTCAAGAAATTCTGCAATGTAAGCATGCTTTTACAGCAGAACGAAGACAAAGTTGCCATGCAGCTGCTTGCAGACATTCTGTCGTGTGCGGTTCAGTGTGGATATGCAGATGAATTTGATTTTTACAGTATGTCCGAACAGGAACTCATAACAAGGTTCGAAGATTTCTCCGACATGGATTCTGACAGTGAATTTGCCAAGCTGTTCAGAACATTTCGTTCAATGAAAAAAGTTGAACACACGGAGTCCCCATTGGAAAACGCCTATTGCATTTCCCTTGAAGTAAAGAAAAGGTTTGTTGACCCTCTTGTAAAGCTTGCAAATGGAAAATGCCAACGTGTCTCTACGCTCAGTAGAGAAGTTCTGAACTATCTGCAGGATTTCATGAACTATCGGGATTCCAAATTTGGCTGTGTCCGCTATCTATAGTCATACGCCTTGGCATTTGCCAACTTGTAATGCATCAACCGTGCAGTCTTGTCTTTCTGCTCCTGCTGCTGTATACTTTAGGCTATGAGGAACACAGAACGAAATGAACTTGCAGTCTGCGGTTTTGCTGCAGTAAAGACGCTTGAAAAAATCAACTGGAAAAAAATAAAACGGCTTTATTTTTCGGCAGAGCGAGCATCTTTGTTTGGTGGTCTTTGCAAGAAAATGGCTGCAGAAAAACGTCCGTACAATCAGGTAAAAGATATTGTAGAGCTTGAAAAACTCTGTGGCAGCGTACATCATCAAGGCGTTGTTGCAATGATAGAACCTCCCGAAGTGCAGCCTTTGACAACTGATGTAACGGCTTCGTGGGTAGAGCAAAATCAAAGTGCAATCCTGCTTGACCGTGTTGGCAATGCAAACAATCTTGGCGCAATTGTCCGAAGTGCAGCTTTTTTTGGCATTCGGAACATTATCATTCCTTTGGACGAAGCCCAGTCTTCCATTACGACAAGTTCATATCGTGTTGCAGAAGGCGGCATGGAATTTGTCAACGTATATTCCATCAAGTCCATTCCTCGCCTGCTGGACGATATGAAAGGGAGAATGGTACGCATAGGCAC
>JAFVDR010000180.1 GCA_017476165.1 Treponema sp.
AGAAATTATAGAAGAATAAGAAACCGATTTTATATTGGTGGAGGAATACTATGGGAAGAACGAAAGGCGGTAGCGGCGCAAAAAACGGTCGTGATTCAAATCCTAAGCACTTGGGCGTTAAAGTATACAGTGGTGAAACAGTAACTGCAGGTTCTATTCTGGTAAGACAGAGAGGAACACGCATCCATCCGGGTAGCAATGTAAAGAGAGCTGGCGATGACAGCCTTTTTGCTACAGTAGACGGCAAAGTTGTTTACGGTGAGCGTAAGGATCGAAAGATTGTTTCTGTAGAACCAGTTGCAGAAGTCGCTAACGCAGCTAACTAACTTATACTGTTGTGTAAAAGCCCAGTCTGAGTGTTTCAGGCTGGGCTTTTTTGTTATGGCAACCTCGAAAACTTCAGTTTTCTTGGTGTCCTTATGAGCGTTGAAAGGTACGGTGTACAATGATTCAATTTGCTGATGAAGCTGTAATTAAGGTTATTTCGGGTAAAGGCGGTAATGGATGTGTGTCGTTTCGCCGCGAAAAATATATTCCGAATGGGGGTCCAAATGGCGGTGATGGCGGACGGGGTGGTGATGTCATTTTCTGTGTAAAGCGGAATTTGAGGACGCTTGCTCATCTGCGCTTTCATCCGATATTTAAAGCTCGCAATGGTGGCGATGGCATGAGCTGGAACAAATTTGGCAAAGATGGAGAAGATGTTGTCATTCCTGTTCCTCCGGGAACCATTATTCGGGATAACGAAACGAATGAAATAATCCATGATTTTAAGGATGAAGATGAAGATCAGCAGTTCGTTCTTTTGCATGGAGGCAAGGGCGGCTGGGGAAACGTTCATTTTAAGTCAAGTACAAATCAGGCTCCTCGCTATGCTCATGCTGGAAAACCGGGTGAAGAAAAAGATTTGAAGGTTGAACTGTCCATCATGGCGGACATAGGTCTAGTCGGTTTTCCGAATGCAGGAAAATCAAGCCTCCTTGACTTTTTTACGAATGCACGTCCTAAGATTGCTCCGTATCCGTTTACGACAAAAGTTCCGAATCTGGGTGTCCTTCATGTTGATGAAAACAATGACATCATCATTGCCGATATTCCGGGCATCATTGAAGGTGCTTCTGAAGGTGCGGGGCTGGGAATTCGCTTTTTGAAGCACGTTTCCAGAACGGCAGGACTTTTGTTCATTATTGACTGTAGCGATGAAAATTGTCTCGATGCCTATGACATGCTGCTGAAAGAACTGTCTTCGTATGGCAATGGTCTTATGGAAAAGCCGAGGATTATCCTGTGCAACAAGATTGATGTTGAAGGAGCACAGGAAAAGGCTCTTGAAGTAAAGGCCAAAATTGAGTCTTCCGATGGCTCTACCCAGATTATTCCGGTTTCGGTTATGGCCCGCACAAACATGGATGACGTTCGTCGTGCCATTATTGATCTGGTGGAAAAAATGGAGCGGACCCATGCACCGGGAAGGAACCATTCAGGTACAAAGAATTCATCTGGTGCAGATGAATCGGGAGGAAAAAGCGAATTCCTTGTCAGTCGTTCTGTAGATGACAGCATGGACGTACAGTTTCCGGGGTCTGAGCAGTAGGAGAATTTTTGCATATGAAAATTGCAGTGTTGGGCGGCAGTTTTAACCCCATTCATATTGGGCATCTTGCACTTGCCGATGAAGTGTGTACTGTCCTTGGATATGATAAAGTACTGTTTATTCCTACGTATAATCCTCCCCACAAAGAGATGAATGCTGCTCTTCCTTCTTCTGAGAGGCTGGAATTGGTACGACTTGCATGCAACGGTGATCCTCGATTTTGTGTTGATTCCTGTGAGATTGAACGCGAGGGTATTTCATATACGTATGATACCATCTGTTTTTTGGAACGCACCTATGGGAGCAAGCTCGATGCACCCATTGGTTTGATTATGGGGGATGACCTTCTTGCTGGGTTCCATTTGTGGTACAAAGCACGGGAGCTTGCTGAAAAGTGTACGCTCATTCTTGCGCGCAGGCAAGTTACGGCAGAAGACAAAAAGCATTCCAACGTACATTTTGGGGAATATGCAAACGTGTCTCACGGGGAGTTTGCATTTGACATTTCTTCGGAACCTCTTTTTGAACATGCCGTGCGGCTGGATAATGCCGTGCTGCCTGTCAGTTCTACTGATATTCGAAGCCGTATTGCTGCTGGAAATGGTTTTAAGTATCTTGTGCCAACCGCTGTTTTTAATTATATTAAAGATGGTTCTTTGTATGGATGTAAATAGTTCTGAATTAATAGAAAAAATACGGGAATATGCCCTTGTTGCAGAAAAAAAATCACGTTTTGAACATAGTGTCCGTGTTGCACAGACTGCAGAATACATGTGTGGCTTGTATGGTGTTGACGAAACAAAAGGGTATGTTGCAGGGCTTGCACATGATATGTGTAAAGATTTGCCCGATGCAGAACAGCTTGCACTTGCTCAGGAAGACAAAGAGCCCATTTCTGATGCAGAGCGGAATGCTCCATCCCTTTTGCACGGAAGGGCAGCAGCTGTAAAGTTGAGGAAAGAATTTGGAGTGACAGATTCCGAAGTTCTCGAAGCCGTTGCTCGCCATACTTTGGGAGGGACTGGAATGTGCGCCCTTTCAAAGATTGTCTATGCTGCCGATAAAATTGAGCCCGGAAGACCTCAGTCTACGGATTCTTATAGAAAAAAACTTTTTGGCATGAACCTGAACGATATGACTCTGGCCGTGCTTGAAGAGAATATTGCTTATCTTCTTTCCAAGGGAAAGAAACCTGCCCCTGAAAGCTATGCGTTTAAGGAAAGCCTTTCTGGGGAACATGCAGGAGAACACTGATGTCTTTTTCAAAAGATTTGAAAGGTTTTGTTTTTATTGGTGCCATTGTGCTGGTTCTTTCGGTAACGATTGTTTTGCTGTATCGCAACTTAAAGACAGATCCTGTTGCTGATAATTTGAAAAAAGATGAAACGGTAAAAGTTTTGTTTGTGTTGAATGACGGAGAAGGCAATGCCCTTGCAACGGAAGTGTTCATCTGCTATCCGAAAACAAAACGAGCAACTGTTTTTGATGTAACCGGCAATACGGGAGCCATCTATAAGAGTCTTGGGAGAACGGACAGGATTGATGCCATCTACAAGGAAAAGAAGATTGAAGTGTATCGGTCTGAGATTGAAACTTTTCTGGATTTGACTATTCCGTTTACTATTGAAATAACGCTGGATGACTTTGGGCTTTTGACGGATTTGATGGGCGGTCTTGACGTGTTTGTTCCCAGTCCCGTGGATATTGTTGCGCCTGATGGTTCTCGATGGATGTTGCCGAGCGGAGCAATATCGCTGGATGGTGATAAGGTTCAGACGTACATAAACTACATGCTCCCCGAGGAATCGGACGATGATCAGGAAAGTCGGCGCAGGGCAACGTTTGTTTCCTTTCTGGTGGCATTTAATGCAAACCGATCGATTTTTTTGGACAAAAAGAATTTTCCAGTTTTTAGTTCAAAGATGAAAACCAACATCGAACCTGAAGATTTTTACAAACTGTTGGAAATTATTTCAGATGTACAGACTGATACCATTACAACTCAGCCTGTCGTTGGAAGCCCTCGTATCGTAGAAGGAAAAACACTGCTCTTTCCGTACATGGACGGTCAGTTGATGAAAGATATTGTAAAGCAGCGTGTGCGTATGCTGGTGAGCACAAATAGCGGTGAAAATCGAACCTACAATGTAGAAATTCTGAATGGAACGCTCAAGCAGGGGCTTGCACAAAGGGCGTCAACTTCTTTTAATAGTGCTGGATACAAAGTTGTCAAGGTTGGAAATGCCGATCGTTCTGATTATGATCATACGGTCATCATCAACCATATTGGAAACGAAGAGTCGGCTTCGGCATTGGGAGAATTCATCACATGTTACAATATAATCAATGAAGAGTTGGTGGAGAACAATGACGATGTTTCTGATGTAGACTTTTCAATCATTTTGGGTAAAGACTGGGACGGTCGGTATGTCCGTGGCGGCTTCGGCAAAGATGATTTAGGAAAATAAAGGAAACCTCTGAAAAACTTCTGTTTTTGGAGGTTGCATAAATTAAGAGGAATACAGTATGGAAAAAAACGATGAGGCAAAAGCCTTGGAAATTGCACAGCTCATGGAAGATTCGAAAGGACAGGATGTTGTTGTCCTTGATGTATCTGGATTGAACAGCTGGACTGATTATTTCGTTATTGTTACCATAACGAGTGGAGCTCACTGGCAGGGATTGTACAAGCAGGTGAAGGATTATATTGCAGAAAATGACATGCAGATGCATGTTACTGCACGTAAGAGTCCACAGGGGGATGACTGGAACTTGATTGACTTGGGAACTGTTGTCGTTCACTTGATGTCCAAGGATGCCCGCGATTTTTATGAACTTGAAAAGTTATGGCATGCTGCCAAAAAAATACGGTAGTCAGTAAATGAAAAAGGTTTCCGCACAGAAGGTCTACTTCTGGGGAAACCTGTATATGAAATTAGAACGTGTTGTCATCTAAGTCTGCGGGGTCGCTGTCTTCTTCAATTTCTTCTTCGTCGTTGTAAAAGTCATCATCAAACCCTCTACGTCGATTGTCGTATCCGTCTTCTGCTTCCTGATCATCAAAAGGTTCGTCGTAATCGTCTACTTCTTCATCAAGACTATCATCAAAGTCA
>JAFVDR010000181.1 GCA_017476165.1 Treponema sp.
AAGCCTACGTTTTTTGTTTTTGGAAACCATGACCTTGAGGAATTCGATTTCTACAAAAAAGGCGGAGCAAGCTCCCCTTTTGAGGCCAATTTCAACAAGCATCATGGAGGAGACTACGCCAGCAACAAGATGTATCGTTGCAAGAATTTGACCTTTGATCTGCCAAACGGGAAAAAGACACCGCTCCTCATTTGCGGTGTTTCAGGTTCAATGAGGTATAACAGCGGCAAGGATCAATACACAAACACTGAAATGTTCCTGCAGCTATTGAGGCTTGTTCCCGCTCTTTTATGGAATAAAATCAGATGGGGAAGATTCTGCGATATTTTTTTGACGCACGCATCACCCCGACACATACACGACAGGGAAGATCCCTGCCACAAAGGATTTGAATGTTTCAACTGGTTCATAAAAAAATTTGAACCTGCAATGCTCATTCATGGACACATTCATTTATATGATTTACAGGCAGTCCGCAAAACTGTCGTTGGAAAAACTACAGTCATGAATGCATACAGCCATATTGTAGTTGACTTTAACCCACATTTTACAGGAAAAGGAAATTATGCGGAGTCAAACATTGACCTCTTCACAGACAGATGAAGACTTTAACCGTGCAAGAAACAAAGCCCTTATAAACGAAATACAGCATTTGCTAAAGCCTGATGAGGCATCTCTCATTTCTTTTACAGACATAAAGAAACTCTTAAAGCCAAAAAATGAAGTCTACAAAGGCATGCAAGTCATTCCAATCAACTTGATTGTCGGCAGCGAAGGGCGCTACAAAGACTTTGACAATCATTTTTTTCCAAAAAGCAGATTCTTGAAAAACCGATGGGAACATATTGACATGGCACACATCCAGGATGTGCCGTTGCCACCAATAAGCCTGTATGAACTGGGAGGCGTGTACTTTGTACGCGATGGAAATCACCGCGTATCTGTTGCCAAGACACGTGGTGTAGAAAACATTGATGCAGAGGTTGTAAGTCTCCAAAGTGAATTAAAGTTAAAGCCCGGCAGCACCATAGAAGAAATGGTAAAGCAAGTCATCTACTATGAAAAGAGAACATTCTACGCAGAAACCAATTTTGGAGACATTACGGACTGCTGGACACTGGACTTTTCTACAACTGGTCAATATGACTTGATTTACAACCATATCCTCATTCACAAATACTACATAAACTCTGACAAGACGGAGGAAATCCCATTTGCCGAAGCCGTCACCTCATGGTACGAAAACGTATATCTACCGGTCATTGATACCATTCAAAAACATCATATCCTGCGCCTGTTTAAAAACAGAACGCAGTCTGACCTGTACATATATTTCATCAAATATTGGGATGAACTGAAACAGAAGTTTGGAAATGATTTCAGCATAGACAAAGCGGCAGAAGACTTCAAATACGAATACAGAGGAGAAACTCTTATCGGCAAGATAAAAAATCATCTTGCAAAAAACACCTGACACAGAATTTTTAATTAATAAGGAATTTATGCCGATAGTATGATTGACGGTACTATATTTCAATGCTAGAATAAATTTATTGAAAATAGTACAGGGAGTAAATTGTGACGCTGAATGACAGTTTTGCTTATATGCCTCTTTTTGCAGTAGCAGTAGAATGTGTACTATTATTATTGTTGTTTTCAACAATAAAGAAAAGAAAGACTGCACGCATAAGTTTCATTTTCTATGTATCTGACATCATCATTGCACTCCTCTGCTTTAAAACAGCCATTACGAATTTAGTAAGTGGTGACTACGAAACAGGTAATGCCCTTGTCACGATGGCTACGGGTCTCTTCTTGGCAGGGCTAGCATTAATTGCATACTGTCTTGTCCTGTGTACGTTTGAACCGCAAAAAATTGCAAAACTTGTTCCAAAATCAGTCAATTCAAAAATTTCCGAAAAAGAAATTCAAACCTCAGCTTCTCGAAATGCAGACAAAAAAACTGCCTCATCAGAGTTGTCAGCTTTTGATTTAAAGATAATGGATTTGGGGAGGGATTTCCTTACAAAGGCTTCTGATTCATACCTGTCCGAAGAAGGTCTAACAACACTGCTGGATTATCTGAACAAAACAATATCAGAGCAAATCAAGGCTGACGGTTGTGCTATCCTCATGATAGACGATTTTGAAGATTTAATTGCAGTTAAATCATTTGCAGGAGATTTTCCTCCACCATATAAGCTCCCGAATGACATGCCACATAAGCCGATTCGCATTGAAACGAATTTCAAATTTGCATCATTTCCATTGCAGGGAAACATTTTCGGGGAAGTTGCACGTGCAGGAAAACCAGAACTCATTACAAACCCTGCAATTGACAGCAGGATATATCAGAATGGGCCTGAAGACTTCCTTATGTGTGGAAGCTACATCATGATTCCCATGAAGGTGCAGGATACTGTCATTGGTGTTGCAGCTTTCGCCAGAAAGCACGACTCCCCTCTTTTCAATGAAGATGAATTGAAGACTGCAAGCATCCTGTCTGATTCCGCAGCCTGTGCAATCAAGAGTGTCGTAACGGTCAAAGACATCATCGAAAAGAACAGCATTTCTAAGGAAGCAGAAATTGCAACTCGTGTTCAAGACATGCTCAAGCCGGCAAAATTACCAGTCATTCCTGGCGTTCAAATAGGAACCATCTGGAATCCTGCAGAAGGCGTTTGCGGTGACTATTATGACGTGCTTGTTTCACGCAAAGACAGAACATCATTCATGATTGGAGATATTGCTGGAAAAGGTATAAACAGCGTTACAGTCATGGTAATGATACGTGCAATGATGCGTCTTGTCGTTAATACAAAGCAGTCTGCAGGCAAAATATTGACATGGGTCAACAAAGGCATTTCTGGAGAATCATTCAGCACGGATCACTTTGGTTCTGCAGCACTGATTAATTACAATCCTGAAACAAAAGAAATTGAATTTGCCTCTGGTGGAAACCTTCCTGTCATTTACTATGACAGTGAAGCCAACACAGCAACGGAACTTACAGAACCAAGCGAACCAATTGGCGTAGAAAAGACAACGGAATACAAGAATTTCGTGCAAAAAGTTAAAAGTGGTGATATAATAATCACATATACAGATGGACTTGTTGAAACCTTGAATGACAAGGGGCAGCAATATACAAAGGATTCTTTGGTAAGGATTATTACGCAAAACCATAATTCTTCTTGCAAAGATATAATAAAAGCTGTCAAGAATGACATGAAGAAATTCAGTGGTG
>JAFVDR010000014.1 GCA_017476165.1 Treponema sp.
GTTGAATGCCATTGCCGTTAAGAGGGGGCAGTCGCTTGCAGATATGGCTCTTGCATGGAATCTTCGCGAAGACAAAGTGACAAGCGTCCTTATAGGTGCAAGTCGTCCTGAACAGATTCTTGATGGAGTACGCGTCCTTGAGAACATGCACTTTGAACAAGACGAGCTTGATGAAATCGATAAGATTTTAGCCTAAAGCCCTGTAAAATGGTGTATCTGTTCTTTTTTTGTCTTGTTGCACACGTTTTTTTTCTATATAATTGTTCATCATGTTAGACAAAATGCGCAATATAGGCATCATGGCACATATTGATGCCGGAAAAACAACGACGACAGAACGTATACTTTTTTATTCAGGCAAGATACACAAGATTGGCGAAATTGATGACGGTGCTGCAACAATGGATTTTATGCAGCAAGAACAGGAACGCGGCATAACTATTGCCTCTGCTGCCATTACAACAGAATGGAAAGGCTACCAGATAAACATCATTGATACACCGGGGCACGTAGACTTTACGGCCGAAGTAGAGCGCTCTCTGCGTGTTCTTGACGGTGCAGTTGCCGTCATTTGTGCTGTCGGCTGGGTTCAGCCTCAGACAGAAACCGTATGGAAGCAGGCTGACAAGTTCAAGGTTCCCCGCATCTGCTTTGTAAACAAAATGGATCGCATTGGAGCAGATTTCTTTGGTGCAATCAACGATGTTCATGCAAAGTTCGGCTGTGAAACTGTTGCCCTTGAAATTCCATGTGGTGCAGGTTCTGACTTTGACGGTGTCATCGATTTGTTAAACATGAAGGAAATCCACTGGGATGCAGAGACTGAAGGTGAAAAATTTACCGTTTCAGACATAAGCGATACATACAAAGACCTTGCAAATGAATGGCACGAAAAACTGATAGATACGGTTGCTTCTAATGATGATGAATTGGGCGAACTGTATCTTGAAGGCACGGAAATTACCAAGGAACAGCTTGTTTCTGCAATCCGCAAGGCAACGATTTCCCGCACATTGGTTCCATGCTTCTGTGGTTCCAGCCGACACAATCAGGGAATTCAGCCTCTCATGGATGCAATCATAAGCTACCTTCCTTCTCCTGATGAAATTCCACCGGCAGAAGGTCTTCACGTCAAGAAACATGATGAAACAGAAGAAATTGCCGTAAAATGCGATCCGAATGCAAAAATTCCTGTCGGACTCGTATTCAAGATTCAGTATGACCAGAATGCAGGCATCTTGTGCTTTGTGCGCATGTACGCAGGCAAGATTACGACTGGTACGCAGATATACAATGTGTCAAAGAAAAAACGTGAGCGCGTCAATCGCATTCTTCGTGTCAACGCAAACCACATGGAGCAGACTGACAGCGTGAGTGCTGGTGACATAGCTGTGTTTGTCGGCTTAAAGCTTGCTCAAACAGGCGATTCCCTTGGAAGCGAAGGTATGCCAATCCTTTTGGAACGCGTCAAGTTCCCTGAACCTGTCATTTCCATCGCAATTGAGCCAGAAACAATGAGCGACCGCCAGAAACTGCTTGATACGCTTGCTATTCTGAGCCGTGAAGATCCTACGTTTACCTATCGGGACGATGAAGAAACGGGACAGCTTGTCATCAGCGGCATGGGTGAACTGCATCTTGACGTTCTTGTGACAAGAATCCGCGATGACTTTAAGGTACAGTGCAGGGTAGGTGCACCTCAGGTTACCTACAGGGAGTCTGTCACTTCTTCAGCTGACTACACGGAAACATACAGTCGTGTTATAGCAGGCAAGGAAAATGCCGCAGGCATTACGTTGCATGCAGAACCGCTTGAAACGGGAAGTGGCAACAGCTACTTATGCACCGTCAGGGATGCAGCAATTCCAGAAGAAATATATGATGCAATCAAGCAGAGCATTACAAACAGCTTTGCATCGGGCATCAAGTTCGGCTACCCATGTACAGACACCGCCATTACTGTTACGGCAATTAAATACGATGAGCTGACTGCAACTCCGTTTGCATTTGAAGCCGCTGCTGCAGAAGCCTTTGACAAAGTATGCAACCTTGCTTCTCCAGAGATGCTTGAGCCTGTCATGGCGGTTGACATTGAAAGTCCTGCAGAATTTGTGGGAGATGCAATGAGCCAGATTACGCAGCGCGGTGGCATCATAAACAGCATGGAAGAAAAGATGGGTGGAAACGTTGTTCACGCCCAAGCCCCCATGGCAAAAATGTTCGGCTTTTCAACGAATCTTCGTTCCGTTACACAGGGACGAGCAAGCTTTGGCATGACATTCAGCCACTTTCAAAAAAAAACTAACTGACAACGCGTTTTTTGTGCTATAATCACTATACATGGTGCAAAAGTATTCGTTACCGCAGATATTCTGCACATGAGTCGTTCTTGCACTGGACATAATTCTTCTTGGCATCGCATTCGTCAATTTTCAACTGAATTATGTCTTTAGTGCAAACGAATTGATTTCTGCCATAGACGGCAATTTCGTTTTTAACCGCAAGATTTTCCTTGTGGATTTCTATGTCTTTTTCGTTCTGTTTGTCCTCTTTCTGTTTATCCTGCTGTTGCATAACCGCAGGCGGTATGTAACTCTTGCCATTATTGTTACCATAGTTTCTGCCAATTTGTGCTTGTATACTGTCAATGATTTTTTTTCCATAAAAATATACATATTTATTGCGTGGGTTATCACGGTAAGTGTCAGGCTCAAGATTTTGCACTCTGTTCCAACCCTTGCAATGGGCATCGTGCTGTTCATTTTCATGCAGTTTCAGCCCGCAATGCTGGGTATCGTAGACATGCAGACTGAACAAAATGTTCATGATCTTTTCATGACAGTCTTGATGCTCGTTATGACAGCTGCATTTTTTTGCATGTACAGGATTATCATTTACAAGTGGCAGGACAGTGAGTCGACAAAAAAACACTTGAACATGGTCATGTCGCAGATGAGTGTCATAAATCAAGAGCTTCAAGACTATGCAAAAAACAAAGGCAAAGAGGCTGCCGAAGAAGAACGCTTGAGGATTACAAGGGACATGCATGATAGCTGTGGCTATGTATTTGTAAACATTATCAGTTTGATGCAGGCATGCATAAGCAGTCCTCCAGTGGAGTGGAGCCGTACCGTAGAAATTTTTGAAAGCATACGGAGCCTTGCCAGTCAGGGATTGCAGGAAACGCGTCAGACGCTCCGTGCCATACGGGACATACAGAATCCCGTTGAAAACAATCTTGATTCACTGTATCAAATAAAAAGCATTTTTCAAAAAGTAACTGGCATAGATGTCATCCTTGACAAGGGAAACATAAAAAGCGATTACGGCAGGACTATCAACAAGATTCTGATTCGCGTCATGCAGGAAGGCCTTACCAATTCCATAAAGCACGGACATGCTTCATTGGTGTGCGTGTACTTTCGAGACGAAGGTGATTATCTGTACATGACGGTAAAAGATAATGGTGTCGGATCGAAAC
>JAFVDR010000182.1 GCA_017476165.1 Treponema sp.
TAAGTGTTTTTTTATAAGTTCATCAATATCATCAAGATGATTAATAGTCCCTGCTATAATAATTCGGGCAAAATCAGCAGTTTCTTGATCTAAATTTTCTTCTGCCCAGTTTAATGACAAAAGCTCGTCAAGGCTCTCGCCTCCAACATCGTAGGAAAAGAGAGCTTGAAAAGCAAGTATTCTTCCTTTTCTGCGTGACACGGAATACTCCTGCCTGTATTAGAGCTGTTCGAAAAGGCGAACTTTACGAACAGCAACTTTAGATATCTGCATTTTGCAAGGCTCTCGCCTGAAAATGCTTGATCTGAGCGGAAACAATACATCAAAGATGACACATGATGTGCAGATTTCCGAAACAAATCTATTACATTGTCTCCAAGACTTTATCAAGAGCCTTACCTGTCTTTTTTCTGTCCACAGAATTCTTTGTTTCAAGAGATTTTGCAATTTCCTGAGCTGCCGTTGTAAGGAATTGGCTCTGCTTCTGTGCAGAAAGACGTTGCTTTATGTAATCATATACAGTTATCGTAGAATCAGGTTCAACAACATCGCTCAGTTCAAGCATCTTTGCATTATACTTGTCAACAACACTATAGAACTGATAGTCATTATCCGTTACGCTCAATTCACTTATATAGCCTTTGTTTCTGCTGAAAAGTTCCATAAGCTTATCGTAAGACCAACCAAGCTGCTGTGCCTGAGAAGATGTCTTTGCAACAACAAGATATCCAGCCTGATATTTCTTGCCATTATCTTCTGAAAGTTTGATTTTGTCTTCGGCAGACTTGCTTTTCTGATACTGAGAACGCAGGCTTTCTGCAAGTGATTTTGCAGTTGCGGCATCAGTTCCCTTTGGAACCATGACAAGGAACAACTTTGCCATATCATTCCATACAAATGCAGATTTATTCATTTCGTATGCACTACGGATTTCATCATCAGTTGCAACAACTTTCTTCAGTTCTTCCTGTTTCTTGCTAAAAACATACTGCTGGGCTACAAGCTGGTTCTTAAGATATTCCTTATACTCATCAAGAGACATTCCGGTCTGATCTTTCATGTAAACACCAAGAGTCTTGCCAGTCTGACGTTCAATAAAGTCAGAAAGCTGAGCCTCAGTAACCTGCTGGCCGAGCTGCTGGCTGAACGTATTGAGAAAAGCGGAATTTACCTGACTATCAGAAATTGATATTCCTTCCTTTGCTGCAGCCTGAGCCACCAGCTTCTCAGAAATCAAAGAATCAAGAATCTGTTTTTTCTGGTCAAGCGTAAAAGATTCAACTCCCGTTTCCTTTTTCAAAAATTCTATGCGTGAGCGAAGCTGCTTTGCAGTAATAGTCTCGGACTTGTTATGCTTGATAACAGCCAAAGGCGTTAAATCAGCACTCTGTGCAAATACAGAGCCTGCAACCGTAAGAAAAAAAGCTATTCCAATAAAAAGACGTTTCATATAAAAATCCTCGATCTTATTTAATAAAGACTAAAGGTCATGTACTAACCACGCCATCCTACTTCATTAAATAAACCTTTTTAAAAAAATTTAGTTACAATCCTTATTCATTTCATTTGTCGAGCGGAAGACCGCCTTCTATCGTTGCCCTAATGCGACGCACTCCGGCAGAAGATGACTGCTCCTTTGCAATATGGAAATGTCCAATCTGAGCCGTATGCTGAACATGAGGACCACCACACACTTCCTTGCTGAACCAATCATCTTTAGATCCAATCGTATAGACCTTTACCTGATTCTCATACTTTTCTCCAAACAAAGCTCGTGCACCCTGTTTCTTTGCATCTTCAAGTCCCATAATTTCCATGGACACAGGCAAATCCTTTTGAATCTGTTCATTGACAATGTCTTCAACCTGCTTGATTTCTTCCTTTGTCATGGCACGATGGAAACTAAAGTCAAAGCGCATGCGTTCGGCAGTAATATTTGAACCTTTCTGAGCAACTTCATCGCCAAGGACATTTACCAATGCCTGCTGCAACAGGTGAGTCGCAGTATGATACTTTGTCGTTACATCACTATGATCTACAAGACCACCCTTGAATGCTCCCGCACTTAGAGTACGGCTTTCTTCCTGATGTTTCTTTTCCTCAGCCTTAAAGCCCTCGATGTCAACGGTCATTCCATTTTCTTTTGCCATTTCTTCCGTAATTTCAATAGGAAAACCAAACGTATCATACAAACGGAAAGCAACACGTCCTGGAATAATTTTTTTCGGATTTTTCTGAAGGTTTGGCAACAACTTTTGGAATTCATTTTCACCAGCCTTCAGTGTCTTGCTGAATTTGTTTTCTTCCAGCGTCAGCTGCTCCTGAATGAAAGAAGCATGTTCCTCAAGTTCCGGATATGCATGTTTATATTCATCAATGATTATCTGTGCAGGCTTCGTAAGGAATGAACCTTCAATTCCCAGCTTGCGTCCGTATCGGACTGCACGGCGGATAATGCGGCGCAAAATGTATCCGGCACCAGTACGTGCAGGAGTAACTCCCTGGGGATCTCCCAAAATAAATGTTGCCGTTCTTGCATGGTCTGCAATAATACGAATTGCAACATCATCAGCTTCACTTGCACCATATTTTTTGCCAGAAATAGCTTCAATGCACTGTATAATTGGAAGAAATACATCAGTTTCATACACAGACTTCTGTCCATTCAGCACAGAAACAGTACGTTCAACACCCATGCCAGTATCTACGCACTTTCGCTGCATTTCATTGTAATGACCGGCAGAGTCCTTATTATATCCCATGAACACATTGTTCCAAATTTCAAGATATTTTCCACAATGGCAACCCGGACGACAATCAGGACTGCATTTAGGCTGACCATTGTCATAGAAGATTTCAGTGTCCGGCCCACACGGACCAGTCTGTCCGGCAGGACCCCACCAGTTGTCTTCGCGAGGCAAAAAGAAAATATGATCTTTTGCAATGCCCATTTCTTCCCATCGAGCGGCAGCCTCTTCATCACGAGGAATTACCGTTCCATCGGCATTTTCACCTGCAAACACAGTTACATTCAATTTTTCTTTCGGAATGTTCAAATAGTTTGGTGATGTAAGGAATTCAAAACTATATGCGATGGATTCATGCTTGAAATATGCTCCCAAACTCCAGTTGCCAAGCATTTCAAAAAAAGTAAGATGGCTTGGGTCTCCAACAGAATCAATATCGCCCGTACGCACACATTTCTGGTAATCTGTAAGCTTGTTTCCTGAAGGATGAGGTTCTCCCAAAAGATATGGAACCAAAGGCTGCATTCCTGCAGTCGTAAACAAAACTGTAGGATCATTGTTTGGAAGCAGTGACTTACCACTGATTTCAACGTGTCCCTTAGATTTAAAAAATTCAATGTACTTAGAACGCAGTTCGTTGACAGTCATAGTAGCTTATACTAGATTATAAAGCGGTTTTAGTCAATCATTGACCAAAAGGTATTTTTACAAAGACACTTTGTTTATGCATTCATACCCCAAATCAACAGCATTGATGCTACCGCACATTTCAATGCGGACTTTTACACGCTGTTTTCGGCGATTTACACTGATGATGCTTCCCTTAAAGCCAGCAAGCAGACCATCAACAATGACAATTCTGTCATTGGTGTCAAAAAAGACACGGGAAAAGCCAGAAGATTCCCCAAATCGGATCAAATGATGCAAACACTCTAAGTCGCTTCCACGCAGACTGATGATATTCATGTTGCTACTTAAAAAATGATAGAAATTCCGCGCCGACTTTATTTTCTCAAACAGATAGGCATCCATTGTTTCTGCACCCATAAAAACATAGCCAGGAAACAGGGGAGCATCAATTGCATGCCCGTTCTTTTTTCCCCCAATGCGCAGCTTGCGCTTGAAGAACCAGAACTGCAATCCCTGTGCATACTGAGAAGCTTTTTTCATGGCATCGGCTTTGAATTCTTCTTCTCCGCCTGTTTTTACCATAATGCAGTAGTA
>JAFVDR010000183.1 GCA_017476165.1 Treponema sp.
CTCAATGATGCTTCCCTTGTGTATGAAAAAGACAATTCTCTGGCTCTTGGCAATGGATTTCGTTGCGGTTTTCTTGGATTGCTTCATCTGGAAATCATTCAGGAACGCCTTGAACGTGACTTTAATCAGGTTGTTATTTTTACTGCGCCGAGCGTACGCTACAAATTGAAGCAGCAAGGGCGCGAAATGCAGTTTGTAGACAATCCTGCTGATTATCCCGACGGGAAAATAGATGCTTCTGAAGAGCCTTATATTGATGCAACTATCATTACTCCATCTGAGTATCTTGGATCTATTATGGAACTGTGCCGAATGAAGCGCGGTACACAAAAGAACATGCAGTATCTCGATGAAAAAAGGGTTGAACTGACGTATGATATGCCGTTGTCAGAGGTTTTGTTTGATTTTTACGATAAGTTGAAGTCGTATAGCCGTGGATATGCAAGCTTTGACTATGAGCTTACAGACTATCGTCCGACCGATTTGATTAAAATAGACATATTGATAAATGGAAAGCCTGTAGATGCCCTTGCTCAGCTGTGCTACCGTCCGAGTGCTGTAGAACGTGCCAAAGTGGTATGTGAGCGCTTAAAGGGTGAAATAGCACGCCAGCAGTTTAAGATTGCAATTCAGGGGGCAATTGGCAGCCAGATTATTGCCCGTGAAACAGTTAGTCCCGTCCGCAAGGATGTTCTTGCAAAGTGTTATGGTGGTGATGTTACGCGAAAACGAAAGCTGCTTGAAAAGCAGAAGGCTGGTAAAAAAAGAATGTTCCTTGCCGGTGAAGTTGAACTTCCGCAAAGTGCATTCCTTGCGGTCTTAAAGGAAAAAGAAGACAATTAAGGTATTTGTTTTAGAAAAAAATCAATTTCAGCACGGACTCGCTTTAAAAAAGACAGTTCCGTGCTGAGTGCATATCCGTCTGGAAAGTGAAGGAACAGATATTCTCTTTCGGACAGAAGTCTTTTTAGCTGAGTGTCCAAGGAAATTCCTGCATCACGCTTGCTGCTGCTTTCTCCATGTATAAGTAAATCTTTGATTGTTTGCAATGCTTTTTTTTCATTTTCGTAAAAAGCGGCAATTTTTTCCTTTCTTTCTATTCCATTCAAAGATTTTTCTTGCGCAATTAGAGTGTTGTCTACATTCTGTGTTAGACTGTTTGCACATGATTTGATAATGTGTTCTGCAGTGTCATTCTGTATGAATGGAATGTGTAGTGGAACGCCGCTTTTTCCGATGTCGTAAAGGTTGGGAACATGATGAAAAAATCTTGCAAAACTGTCTGCGTACGATTTCATTGATTTGCTTGTCATCATTGGCTTGTGAGATTTACTTGCAACAGAAAAAACTCCAGGGGCAAATGACGCTGCATAATTTTCAACAGGAACACATTTTTGTGCAGAAAAGAGCCGTGCTGCATGTGCTGGAGTTCCTTTTGCATGTGTCTTGCCGAGAGTGTAGCTGAAATCGAGGCCTGTCACGAACACGGGTATTTCTTGTGTTTGCCGCAGTTTTATGGCAATGAGCGTAGCGGCAAGACCTACCGATCCTAATGGTGGAATGAATTCATCTATTATGTGAGAGTTCTTGAGATTTGAAAGAAACTGTGCCTGCGAAAATTCTGAGGCAAACCATATCGTTTTGTTTTGCATGGAATGAACCACTGATGGGCGTGAAGCAATGTCTGCAAACAGTAATATGTCATCTTGAAATGATTCTACACCGATGTATGCTTTTTGTATGACATATTGGCTTTCAAGACTTACAACGGCATCTACGTGGATGTTTCTTTGTAAAAGGGCAATGAGAGCAGCATCTACCGCAAGGACAAAACACTGGGCAATAAGCTCACTTGGAGTGTCATCAAGGCTTTCTCCTGCTCCACACACAAGAATTGGCTTGTGAATTGTGTTGCACACCTGTGAAAGCAGTGTTCCCTTGTCCATTGCTGAAAGATTTTGAAAGATGTTCTTTGAAAAAAGCCGTCCCATTTTTACCAGTGTAATTCGGTTCATCCAAAATGATGCCGTTATTTCTTGAATCCCCGAAAACAGTGCCGTATAGAGAGGTGCATTCAGTTGTACTCCAGCACTAAAGTCAATGCGGACGGCTCGCTTGTATTGCCCTGTTTGCACTATAGTACGTATGTAATCGTCCAATGCAAGCAGGTTTTCAGTGCTGCAGAGCGTAATGGAATCTTTATATTCCTGTGGCAGACATTGAGTGGCTATGGAATACAATGCTGGATCATCTTGTATTGCAATGACTTTGCATGATGCCGGTCGTTTTTTCATGAGTTCTGGCAAGCCATACCATAAACACGGGGAACAGACAACGATAATTGAATTTTCTAAAAAAGAAGTTGCTTGTATAAGCGAAACAATAGTTCTAAACGGATTGTATTTTGAATAAAGGAACCTGTTTTTGTATTGGATGGTTTTTACAGTGGAAAAATCTCCGCTGGCTGATACCAGCAGAGGTTTTTCATTATGTTCATTACCCTGATTAGTCACCAAAGTCTGCGAAATTGTCAAAGTAGGCCTGCCATACGTTGTTTTCTACTTTATCGGATTTCATGAGTGCATTTGTTACTGAAGAATTGTTTGCAGATGCAATGCGGTTTTTAAGTGTTGCCATGTCTGTTTCTGTGTCATCATTCATGATGCCAGTGCATTTAAACACGGTAATGGAAGTTCCCAGCAGGACAGGTGCACATGTTTCATTTTCTTTGAGTGCAAAAATCTTCTGCAAGACATCTGCGTTTGTAGAAAGATTGTTGAGTACTGGTATGGTTGTAGGAGCTGCAGAGTACATCGATGAACTTCCATAGTTGATAGGGAATGGTGTTGTGTCGGAATAAGTGACACCGAACTTTTCACATGCTTCGTCATACGATGTTTTGGCAGCCTGTGCAATAAAGTTGTTTGCTATATTGATGTAATAGTCTTCGATATAGCCGTGCTCATTTGTCTTGATGTAGGTAAGTACAACGTTCAAGGTTTCTTCATCGTTAAAGTCTGCTGGAGTTGCTGCTCCGTCTGCGCGATAGATTGAAAAACCCCGTACTGTCTTTACAACTGGCGAAAGCTGATCTTTTTCAAGCGAAGTAATTTTGCTTACATCGTCCTTGTTATCGATTGCAATTTCAATCTGGTACTGATAGGGGCGTGATATTTTTCCCTGTGCATCTGAATAATACTGCTGAGACTTTTCTGTTACTGCATCGGCAAATGTAATTTCATTTGCATTGAGTTGCTTGAGCAGGGATTCTGCTTCGGATTGTGTTTCTACAGTAATGACAGAAAGGTTGTATTTAATGAATTTTTCCATGTTTGATGAAGCCCATTTTGCAGCTTCTTCTGCAGGGAACTTGTCTGTATCAAATGTTACAACTCTGAACGAATGATTTTTTCTTCCCATATTGGAAATAAAACCAAGTTCCTTTGAAGATGTCTTTGCACCGTACAAGTCTTCTCCATTTACAGAAAGAGAAGAACCTAGCAAATCATCGGTATATCTTGTGTATGCAAGTGTCTTTTCAACACCTTCAGTTACAGAATCTCTTGTTGCCTTGTCTGTCTGGTTGTAAATGCGCTTGGAGAATTTACCGGTTTCATCTGCATAATAAGTAATAAGACGGCGGTTTACAGCTTCTTCTGATACTGTGTATCCACTTTTTTCAACAGCGTCAAGATATGCCATGTCTTTTACTGTTTCTTCAAATGCTTGGTTAAAGATGTAATAATAAGCTTCGGAACCTACTTCATATCCCATGGACTTGTATCACTCTGCAAGGTTCTGTGTTGCACGAGTGAATGTTGTTCCTGGTTCGTACCTGATTTCTTTTCCATTATATTTTCCGAATAGAGGGGCTTTGTTCTTGCCGAAAAAAGCTTGTATTACTTCATATCCGCCAAATGGAATGAAAACAATTGCTGAAATGATCAGAATGATTACAGCACCTATTTTTGTATTGTCTTTCTTTGTTTTTGTTTTTTCTTGAGCCATAAGAGTACGATATCCTTCATGATATAATTTATAGTAGACCAATTTTATCATTGTATAAATTGACTGTCAACGGTTGCTGTCAAGGCTTATTGAAAAAAAACAAAATCTCCAATATCTCTATTAGAATCTGTATTTTGTGTAAAAAACGTACAATTTTCAAAAATACCGTAAGAAATTCACGACAACCTCTTGTTATTCTTATTAAAACAAATTATAGTTCACAGCATTACATAAACGTAGTTCCAATCATTATATAAAGTAATCCATTTATAAATATTCGAGGTTTTTCTATGAAGAATTTTTTAAAGGCTGTTTCAGTCACTGTAGCCTTATGTCTTTTTGTTGGTCTGGCTGTATCATGTACCTATACCATATATGAACTTCCAGAAGAAGAACAGCAGTCATCTTCTGGCTCAAAGAAGAATGACAATTCTCAGTCGGAAACAAGTCAGTCAAAGAAGTCTCAGTCTTCAACTGTAGCTGAAGATGCTGCGAACAAGTCTGTTGCAGACACATCAAATGCTCAGAAAGAGGCAGAAGAACAGGTTGAAAACTCGAAGCAGGAACAGCAGGAAAAGGAACGTGAACTTGAAGAAGCAAAGCAGAATGATGCTGACCTTGAAGAATTAAAGAAGCTTGAAGAAGAAAAAGAAGTGATAGATCAAAAGGTTGCCGCTGATGAAAAAGCTTTGGAAGCTGCAACTGGTACGCGCGATGCAGCCGAAAAAGCTCAGGAAGCTGCAAAGAATAACAGCAATTCTCAGAAACATGCAGAACAGGCAGAAGGAGCTCCTTCTGTAAAAGAGGCAAAGGAAGCTGCTCAGAACGCAAGTAAAGAAGCCGATGCAGCTGAAAAAGCAGCTGAAAATACAAAAGAAGCTGTCAAAAAAGCAAAGGCTGATGTACAAGCTGCAAAGGAAGCTGCACAGGATGCTAAAAGGACGGGAGAAAATGCCCAGTCTCAGAGTAGCGATATAGACAGATACATAAACGACTTGGAAAATACAATCCGTGAACATGAAGAAAGAATTCGTGCATTGGAAGATCTGCTTGCAGCTGCTCAGAAAGCCGCAGCGGATGCACGTAAATCTGCAGAATCTGCTCAGAAAGCCGCAGCTGAAAAGGAACAGAATACGACAAAAGCAAATGCTGATGCTGATGCCGCACGTAAATCTGCAGAAACTGCTCAGAAGGCTGCTGACGATGCAATGAATGCACCTGCTGCAAGTCCGAAACAGAAACAGAAGATTGAAGAATCTGAAAAGGCTGCTACAGAAGCTCAAGATGCAGCCGATGCTGCAAAGAAATCAGCAGAAGCCGCTGGTACAGATGAAGCAAACGAGGCTGCTCAGAAAGCTGCTGCTGATGCAAGCAAGGCACAGCAAGCCGTTGCTGACGCAAAAGAAAGCATTAATCCTTCTGGAGCGGCTTATGATGGAACTGGTTCAACTGGCACTGCACAGGGTAGCTCTGGTTCGTCTGGAAGCGGTTCTAGCTCTCAGAGTTCAGGCGGAGCAAAATCGTCTTCTGGTTCAAATGGCTCTGGCAAGACTGAATCAAAATCTGCATCCATTTCTGACCCGTCATCTTGGCAGGGTGAATACAAGGAATTTTCATTCACTGCAGATCGCGACATGACGATTCGTGTAACGCTGAGTACAGAGTTTTCAGAATGGGGAGAAAACTATAGTCTCCAGGCAGTAAAACAGCCTTATGAGGACTATTCTCTAAATCCTGCTGTTCATAGCAATAAAGATGGATCTGGATATTTTGAACAAGCGTTGAAAGCTGGTACAACATATACTCTCAGCAAATACGACTCAAGCAAGACCGATCCATATTTTACCATAACTAACGTAGAGGTTCTTGACTAATTTTTTCTAGCAATCTTCTATAGAACAAGATGATGAAAGTGGGCGTAATGTTGAAGTGCACTTCAATATTACGCCCACTTTTTTTTTGAAAAAAATATATTTTTTTTGATTTACCTATTGACACTTTTTTGTGCTGGTGGTATAGTCTTAAACATCAACTGGGGTGTTAGCGAAGTTGGTTATCGCGCTGGCCTGTCACGCCGGAGATCACGAGTTCGAGCCTCGTACATCCCGTTAAAAGCTTATCTATCAGTAGGTAAGCTTTTTTTGTTTCCGGGTATTGGCGCAGCTGGTAGCGCACTAGCTTCGGGAGTTAGTTGTCGGCGGTTCGAATCCGCCATACCCGACTATCCTGCCTTTTATCTTGTTTTTTTCGAAATCTATTCAGAATGCGTTTTATATCTTTCTTTGCATAAAAATGAAATATATCATATACTTGCAGTATTTAATACTTGCAGTATTTAATACTGCAAGTGTACAAAAACAATAAAAGTTCATGCATCTTTGCTGTATGGGGGTTGCACTATGATGATTTCAACACGTGGAAGATATGCTTTGAGGGTTCTTGTTGATATTGCAGAACATCAAAACGTAGAAGGATATCTTGCACTCAGTGGCATTGCGGAACGGCAGGGAATCAGCAAAAAGTATATGGAATCAATCATGACCATGCTCTCTAAAGCTGGCTTTGTCGATGCCGTGCATGGAAAAGGCGGCGGCTACCGATTGAATCGTTCTCCAAAAGAATATACCGTTTTGGACATTCTAAATGTAACAGAGGGGTCTCTTGCACCTGTTGCCTGCTTGTCCGACGAGGACTTTGACTGTGACCGCAAAATCGAATGTCGAACACTTCCATTGTGGGAAGGCCTGTTTAATGTTGTAAGTGAATACCTGAAAAAATATACACTTGCAGACTTGATGAAGCTCTAGAAAGTGCTTCATTACTGTTCTATCCAGCCCTTGCTGCGTTCAACAGCACGTTTCCATTGGGCGTACTGACGTTCACGCTGGCTTTGTGCAATGGCCGGCATGAATATTTTGTCTACCTTCCATATATCCAGAATTTCTTCCTTGCTGTGCCAGAAACCAGTGGCTAGACCTGCACAGAACGCAGCTCCTAAAGCCGTCGTTTCTACATTTTTTGGCCTGAATACTGGCTTGTTCAGTATGTCTGCCTGAAACTGCATCATTACATTGCTGACACTTGCGCCTCCATCAACCTTGACCTGCTTTATGGAAATGCCGGCATCTTCCTTCATGCACAGCAGCATGTCATTTACCTGATAGGCAATTGCTTCCAACGTGGCGCGACAGATGTGTGCTTTGTTTACTCCCCGTGTAAGGCCGACAAGGATTCCCCTGGCATACGGATCCCAATACGGGGTACCCAAGCCAGTGAATGCCGGCACGAGTACAGCTCCATTGGAATCAGGTACGCTTTCTGCCAGCGTATCGCATTCATGCGCCGTTCTAATGATGCCCATTTGGTCACGAAGCCATTTTATGGTTGCGCCCCCCATGAACACGCTCCCTTCCAAGGCATATTGAACCTGATTGTCAATGCTTATTGCAATGGTGGTAAGGAGTTGATTTTTAGACATGATGGGCGTTGAGCCTGTATTCATGAGCATAAAGCAACCCGTGCCATACGTTGTTTTTACTTCGCCTTTGTTAAAGCAACCTTGTCCAAACAGAGCCGATTGCTGGTCTCCAATACAGGAAGCAATGGGGATGGAAAAACCGCATGCATCTTTATCCGTCATGCCATATACGCACGAAGAATCTTTTACTTCTGGCAACATGGAGCGTGGAATATTCATCATGTCTAAAAGCTCATTGTCCCATGCAAGCGTATGGATATTAAACAGCATGGTTCTGCTTGCATTTGTATAGTCGGTGATGTGGACTTTTCCGTTTGTCAGCTTCCAGACAAGCCATGTATCTATGGTACCTGCAAGCAATTCTCCATTTTCAGCTTTTCTGCGAGCATCCTTCACATTGTCCAAAATCCATTTTATTTTCGTTGCAGAAAAATAAGCATCGGGAATGAGTCCTGTTTTTTCCTGAATTAACTGGCTTTTACCGTTCTTTATGAGTGATTGTGCAATGTCTGCCGTTCTGCGGCACTGCCATACAATGGCATTGTATACAGGTTCACCGGAATTCTTGTCCCAGACAACAACCGTTTCACGCTGATTCGTAATGCCAATGGCACTTATCTGTTCGTCCTTGACTTTTGCCTGCCTGAGCGCCTGTTGCATAACTGTCAGTGAACACAGGTACAGCTCTGTTGCATCATGCTCTACCCATCCTGGCTGGGGAAAGTGCTGCGTAAATTCCTGCTGGACGGACACGACTTTCTGAGCCTTTGCATTATAGATGATGGCTCTCGAAGATGTTGTTCCCTGATCAAGAGCCATGATGTATTTCTGTTGTGCCATTTGCTGAGCCATCAGTTGTAACCCCTTTGCTGTGCTTCGCGGCAGATTGCCGTAATGTACGGTCTTCCTATCAAAACCGTATCGACACCATAGGACGCAGCCTTTTCCTTGTCCTGCTGTGTTCGTATGCCTCCGTCAATCCATATTTTATCGCAGTTGGGGCGGATTTCATCGGCATGGCATTCAAGAA
>JAFVDR010000184.1 GCA_017476165.1 Treponema sp.
AATCCCAATCGGCTGATAACAGCATCGGTAATGTCAACAGAAGGACTATACCACAAGATTGCATTTGCCTGCTGCAAACTCATTACGACACTGTAACCACCTGATTCAGCAACCTGTTCCAACGTTGTATACAGTCTCTGATAAAAATCATCATTTGTTTGCAAAGAGTTCTTTATTGATTCCAGTTCAGCATTTTTTGCACTTGTATATTCTGTAATATAGTCAGATTTTTTTGTTATTTCAGATTGAATTCTGGCAGAATTGGCAAGATCCCCAATCCTGTCATACTCCAGCTTTTGGTTATGCAAAGATTGCAGTTCCTGCGTAAGATTATTAATTTCTGTCTGAAATTCATTTTTCTTAGACTCATAATTGCGGACAGGTGAAGAATTCATAAAATAAGCCTGATATACGCGTGCTGTATCAACTACGGCAAATTTTGTTATTTGCTGTGCATACAGGCAGCTTCCACCAGTCAATAAAGCACACAGTACAAAAAGAAATAACTTTTTACCAAGAAAAAATCTTTTACAGTTCATAGACATCTATCCTCGTATAATTATTGATTAGGCATATTGATTGACAATACAAAATGCCATGTTGAAAGCCAGTTGTGTACAGTATCGCCATCCCGATCTTTCAAAATAACATCTCCGTCTGAAATCTTAAAGTTGCTGGCAAGGAAAAGTCGCAAAGGCAACTGCTGCATCGTAAGGCTCAATCCAGGTCCATAGCTGAAATACCAGTCATCCATGTTTTGGAAATCCTTATAATCCTTTATGTCATCTTTTATCATTGACGCATCAAAGAAAATGTCAAACGCTATTGCATTCGGAAAAATAGGAATGCGCAATTCTGCACTATTAATCCATGTCAAGTTTCCGCGACCTGCATCAGTATCATAAATTTCCCAACCACGGCTATGAACCATTCCATCAAGATACAGTTCATTGGTATCTGAAATTGAACTGTTGAAGTACGGTTTTTGCATGGTAAGTCCTGAATAGCCCCGCAAAATCGTTTTGAACGAGAAACTGTCCGTAACAGGAGCATTAATCAAAGTGTAGTAACCTTCAAGTTTTGTAGTTGAACGCAAGAAGAATTCTGTTTCACCGAAATTATCAGGGAAAATGAATTTTCCCCTTGGCATTAAACCGAACCACGTGAATCGTTGGCTTGTAAACCATCCCTTTGTCGGGTTGTAGTAATTGTCGCGAGTGTCAAGGGACAGCTGAACAAAAACGCTATTGATAGGGTTCCATGTATTGTGGTAGTTGGAAACACCCGTTGCAGCAGGCACATACAAAGATGCATCATAGATATTTGTAAGCAAGCTTGAAGAAATTCCCGAACTCAGGCGAACAGTTGCAAAATTAGGTGTCCAGCGCCTAGAAACAGTATCCGAAATCGTAAACTTGTGCTGGGTATACTTCATGTAATAGCTGTAATAGTCAAATGTTCCGTCAGGAAGCAAAACGTTTCTCGGAGTGCTGCGAATTGCCCTCGTATATCCGAAAGAGACATAATTGCTGATTGGCAAATCAAAAATCCAGTTCTGCCCGTATCCAAGAGAAATGGACTGTTCCGTTGTGGAAAGCGTAGCAGAAATGCTTCCCGATTTACCGCTTCCAAACAAGTTTGAATCCTCGAACCCACCAAACAATGAAATTGGGAATTCCCCGGCATTTGCAGTACCGCTGAATGTCAGACCAAACTGCACGGAACGCGTACTCTGCTCCTCAACATTAAAAGAAACATCCACAAGATTTTCTTCAGATCCAGGCTTTACATCGGGTACAACCTGCTTAAAATACTGCAAATTGTACAAATTTCGTATACCAGTATTAACCTTTTCATTTGAAAAAATATCACCGGACTCAATAGGAATTTCACGACGGATAACCTCATCCCTTGTTTTCTTATTACCCTTGATTGTAACACTTTCAACATGACTTCTTAGACCTTCCTGAATATATATCCGATACGAAATGGTCTTGTTGTTGGTGTCCTTGTCAATCTGCGGAACAAAATTGTTGGACCAGTATCCATTACTGAAATATTTATTCTGTATGGCAGAAATGCCTTCCTGAAATTTAGTCGAATTAAAAACAGAACCGTCCTTCAATTTTATCAAAGACAAAAGTTCTTCAGTGGAAAAAACCTTGTTTCCCTGAATGGTGGTACCGCCATACGTATACTGAGATCCTTCCTGAATGTTATACTGAAGGGTAACTTCCTGACGGTCTTTGCTCTCATTATATTCAGTAGACTGAGTTGCATTTATTATCTTTGCATCAATGTAACCGTTGTCGCCATAATACTGCAAGATGGCTTTTTTATCCTGCTCAATGGAAGCATCCTGAAAAGCACCTTTCTGAAACAGACGGTGAACCTTCGAAGACAGCTTGCTTTTCAGTGTCCGTTCACTGGCAATTGAATTTCCAGTAAACACAATATCTTTGACAACTGTCTGCCGGCCTTCTTTTACATAGAAGGTAACTTTATAGCCCTCTTCCGTTTCAAGTGCTTCAGAATGAACTTTAGCTTCGCTAAAACCACGAGAAAGGTACAGGTTTCTTAGAACCTGCTCATCGGCAAAACGTTTTTCCTCATCATAGATATTTTTTTCTTTTGTTGAAATGGCATCACGCAATTCCGAACCGCGCAGTTTCTTATATCCTATGATTTTCAAATCTGAAACAATAGGATACTCAACAACATTCAATTCAATTTTTACAGTCTTGTAATCCTTGTCGCCAGGCAAGGCCACAGGACTGACATCCTCAAAGTAATTCAGGGCAAAAAGCCTGTTCAGCAAGTCTGAAAAAACTTCATTGTCAAATTTTTTTCCAAGGAATGCATGGGTAATGCCTTCCATATCGGAGGCCTTTATATTTTTCAAACCTTTAAATGAAATATTGCTAATAGGCTTGTTATAGTACCAGTCTGAATCATCCTGTGCAAAACCATGCGAAAAGCACAACAGTAAAACAAGTACAGCTATCAAGAGCCTTTTGACATTCATATACATCCTCATTTTAAAATGTTATTCTCCAAGACAATGTTACTGAAGTTCCTGCAACAATCGAAGGCACCTCTCCGTTATGCAGGGCAGTCAAATCTGGAGCAAAGTTCCATCGTATCTTTGCAAAAGGAGCATCAAATTCCAAACCGATTTCTGGATGAAACACAAGTCCACTGCCTACAAATTTTGAGTTCCGGGCAAGAATCTCATCATAAGACCATTGCAACAGAACATCTGCATAAATAGAACTTCCGAAGTATTTTCCAATATAAACACTTGAATTGTCCAAATAGTTACCAATAGGATTCCTAAATATCGCATCTTCTGTTCCAGAAGAGGAATTTGAAGCAAGACCATATTTTATGGAATTCTGCAAAACGTTAACCCTAATAGAGAATATATCAAAATTAAACAAATCACGCAATGAGTTCTCTATTTTTCTTAATACCGTCACATGCATGCCATAGTCAAGTCCTGAAAGGAAAAAGCCGCTGACATCCGATGAGTCGCCCGTAGCAATTTGTCCAAGCATTGCCATTATCTGGGCTTCCGAACGAGCAGGAATGGAATAGACTCTGCCCCTAAAGTTTGCGAGTGGCTGATTCTCAGAAGAAAGAACTATTGTCACAGGAATGTTGTTTTCATCGCGTTCCCTTGTTTCCGCATTTACCGTTATAAACGGATTAAAGCCGTTTTGGGACTCGTTCAAGGTGATGCTTCCATCTTTTATATAGAAATTCCGCGTCAAATACGTTATCTGCCCACCCCTCAAAACCACATTGCTCTTCAAGTTCCAGATTCCTCTTCCGCTGTCAAGATCAAAATGAAGCTTCGTATTAGGGGTAATCAAAGCGCGCAAAAACGGATTTATGACCATATTGACTTTACGCCCTACAACGGCATCAACAGTAATCAAGACATCCATGGATTTCGTCAGCGAAGAAAAGAAGCTTTCCTTGTTATCATCATCGGACTTCTTTGATTTATCATTAAAAGGAAGCCTTCCATTCAGAATATTCAAATCTGCATCTTGCAAAGTTCCTTTTACATTCAAAGAAAGTACTCTGCCTGTATACGACAGTGCAAATCGTGCACCAGCCTTTCCCTGTAT
>JAFVDR010000185.1 GCA_017476165.1 Treponema sp.
GAAGAAGTTTCTTCAGAAAAACAAGAAGAACCAGCACAGGAAGAAGAACTAGAAGCTACATCTGTACAGGAGGAAACAGAGCAATCTGCTCCAGATCAATCTGCTCCAGAGCAGGTTGCATCAAACGGTGCAAGAGAAGAAGACGATAAAATAGATTTGGAAGAATCACCTTATTCAAAAATTCAGATTTCTCCAGCTGAATATTCTGCATTACAAGAAGCAATAGACAAGACACAAGCGGAATTGGCAGCCGAAACAAATGCAGACGATGAAGATGATATAGACGACATATTCAAAGATCTTGACGAGGAAGCCGAATCTACACAAGGTTCAGACTTAGCATTAGAATCGGAAGCATCCGATTCTAATGCAGAGACTGCGGGCAAAAGTGTTGAAGAAACACATTTAACCAGCATGCATCCCAAAGGACTTTTCTCCGAAAAAACAGGTTTCGGATGGGAAGCCTATATGCTTACTCGCCTTGACAGTGAATTGTTGCGAGCTGCATCAACTGAACAGGATTTGTCACTGTTTACAATACGGATTCAAGATTTAACATGGTTCACCGATGAAGGAAAAGAAATTGCAGACTTTATAAAAAGCATCGTAAGCTTTCCAGACCTCATATTTGAATATGAAACAGATGGATGCACAGCAATTCTTCCGAATACACATATAGACCAGTCATTAAAGACTGCAGACGATTTATATACTGGCATAACAGAAATTCTTCAGCAATACGGATATTCCAACAAAATTGGCATAGGAATATCTGCAAAGTCACTTAGAATGATTTCTGGAGAGCGACTTGCGAATGAATCCCAAGAAGCATTGCGCCATGCATTCCAAGATGAAACATCGCCAATTGTAGCATTCAAAGTTAATCCGCAGAAATATCGGAATTATCTGGCTGCTCAGTCAGAAGACGAGTTAAAGTCTTGATTTCCTCGCTATTGCGTGGGAATGTATTCTTAAATGCAGTAAATGCTGCCAAAGCCTCTGACTTTTTTCCGTTCTGAAACAGTGCCTTTATGTACTTATATGAATATTCTGCATTAAATGGATGTTCTGCAGAAAGGGACTCATACACGGACTCTGCCTGTTCATACTTTCCACTCTGTACATATACATAGCCAAGAGAATCTTTTATGGAAGAATTGGCAGCATCTTTGGCAAGAATCGAAGCAAATACATCTTCAGCTTTTTTCCACTCCCCCATTAATGCATAGCATCTGCCCATTCTGTAGTAAGACGTATCACGGAGCGTATCATATTGCATTGCTTTTTCATAGCATGAAATGGCGGCCGCATACTGCTTGTTTGATTCATACTTCTTTGCAGCAGAAAAAGCTTCTATGGCTTCATTCTGCATGAGAACAGAATCTTCTCCTGCAGGGGCAAAATGCCCCGAACTCATGCAGGAATAAAAGACCGGAACATAAAGAAAAACAAAGCAAAAAATGGTAAACAGAAGACCTTTTTTCTGCATTTTCATTTCCTTATTTTGTGCACAATACACTTGTAAAAACACTACCTTACAATAGTGATACTTACAATGCACCTAACACAGTCTGTTCAATCTTTCGAAGTTGAGAACGATACAGTCCAGCTATGTTGGAACCATAATCTGCTATCAACTGAATGATATTGCGAGGAGTTTCGCTGCTGTCCTGACCATTCAGTCGATCACCTGCATCCCCCAAGCCAGGCATAATATATGCCTTGGAATTCAGAACAGGATCCATCCATAGCGTATAGCATGTACAATTTTCCAATGCACGTGTCACACGCAGACTCCCCTTCAACGCGGAAATGACATTAAAGAACTTTATGCTTTTCGGCTTTACGCCCTGTGACTGCAAATATTTTACGACAGTTACCAGCGAACCACCCGTTGCATTCATTGGATCTGCAAAAATCAAATCTTTGCCATCCAAATCTTCAAAATTAAAATAGGATTTCTTCAGATTCAGTATGTACTGCATGTCTGTTTCCTGACGGGAATCATCGCGATTGATTTTAAACAGTGCAAACGGAGTAACGTAATCATCAGAAGAATATTCTTCAATTTCCTTTGACATAATCATGCTTGGCAATAAGGCTCCCCGAAGCATGACACACATAACAGAATTTCTGATTTTTTCATCAATGTCAGGAATTTTGTGGACAGCATAATTCTGAACGGGACTCGTAACAGGAGTCTTTACAATTATATGATTCTTTTTGTCAGAATGCTCATCCGTATATGCAAGGCGGAACAGCATTTCATACGCTCTCTGACTGTAATACATAAATTCTGCATGATCAGTCTTTATATCACGCAATTTGGAAATGACACGACTTGCCTCTGCATGGGCACCTTCTTCCGTAACAAACGAATACACTTTGATATTGGGATGCTTTGAACAAATATCCTGCATTTTATGTCCCATTTCATCAAAGCTTTTCACAATACTGTCTTTATTGACAGGATCAAAATGAGTCAATGTATCCTCATACATTTGTTCAAGACCATTCAAATCATCAAGGTCTTCCTTTGTTAAATATCCATCCAAATCTTCAGCTTTTAAAACTATCTTTTCCTGCAAACCTTCCATTTCTACCTTGCCTCCTCTATAATGCCATCATCCTTTACCCTGTAGTGTTTGCCAGTTACAGGATCTCGTGTAACCACATCAACAATCTGCTTCTGAGTCACTTCAATGCCAGAAACCCGCACCGTCTCTTTATCTGGCTGAGACAAAGATGCCCCCATCAAGCCAAAGGACAGCGCAAGTGTTGATTTCAATGAATTGACAGCCTTTTCATGTGTAACGTGAATATTCATGGTCATGGAATACACATCGCCCTGCATCTTAACAAGACTTCCATAAACACAATCTGCATCAGTTGTAATGGCAGAACCAATCAGACTCCTCAAATACTGACCGGGACGAGTAATGTAAAACAGAATGTCATCGGTTTCCTGTGAAATCCATCTGTTATATGCAGTATCTTCCGGGACTGGACGAAGTGCATATTTTTCCATGACAGGAACTATATTTTGTGCAATGCCAAAAATCTGCTGAGAAAAAAAACACACGTCATAAACACTTTCATCATGGGAATAGTATGTAAACTCATGCGGATAATGCAGTTTCAGTGCCCGTTCATTTGAAGCAGCAGTATATCCAGTTTGCTTCCATCCTGACTTTTTGGTAAATGAGGTCTTTATGCCAATGGGTGGAATAGTACCGCTTGCAGCAACTTCCAGACAGGAACGGTCACTGACTGTTCCCAGACCAAAATACAGTTCATTTATGCGCTTTGCAATAAGCTTTACATCTGATTCCGAAAGATTGTTTATTTCTTCCATTAAAAGAGCTGCAGTTAAATTCCTATGGTTGCCTGCAGGTATAAACGCATAAATGCTGAAATCACTGCCAAGAAGGGCAAGCGGATGCACTTCCGTCAGTTCAGGAGGAACAGAAACAGGCTCCGTTACCGATTCTTCTTTTTGCTCATCCTGAGCAGGAACCTGCTGAGGAACAGTTTTGCATCCCCAAAAGATTCCCGCAATAAAAATGGCAACAAAAAGAATCATCAGTCTTGCTGTCAAACACATTCCAGTATCATCATCTGCTGCCATTTTACTCATATTGTCTCCCTTGAGATGAACGAAGTTATTTTCAAGCCTTTGACACAGCAATTGTCCATGACAACGTATCGGCTTCAACAACTGTACCATTTTCAAGACCGTCCTTCCAGTCAATTGAAACGCTCAACGTTTCATTTGCAATGAATGTCTTGAACATGTCAAACGCTCCTTTCAGTTCTGGACTTCCACTTACAACAAGATTGATGCGGTCTGTAATCTCAAAGCCGCTTTCCTTTCTCAAATTCTGAATGCCGCGTACAAGGTCACGGGCATAGCCCTCCTTGCTCAACTCATCAGTAATCTTTGTATCAAGACCAACGGTAAGCGTTCCATCGTTCACAACCTTCAAGTCATCTTTTTCAATGCGGTCAACAATAACATTTTCCATTGTCAAATCAACATTTTGACCGTCAACAGAAATAGTCAATGCCTTGCCATCAAGAATAGCCGCTATCTGATCACCAGAAAGCTTTTCAATTTCGCCGGCAGCAATCTTCATGTTTTTGCCAAGCTGCTTGCCGAGCACACGGAAATTGGCCTTTGCCTTATATTCAACAAGTTCATCTTCCCTTTCATGGAAAATGACCTTCTTGACATTCAGTTCTTCGGCAATAGTATCTTCCATGTCTGCAAGAACCTTCTTTTCTTCAATGTCATGTGTAACAAGAGCAACAGAATCAAGAGGCTGCCTGTTCTTGATGTTAAACTGATTCCGCAAGGCACGTCCCATAGACACTGCTTTCTGAACGCTTGCCATCTGGAATTCAAGTTTTTCATCACGGAATGCATCATTGTACACAGGATAATCAGCAAGATGAACAGAAGCCTTGTCCTGATCAGTCTTCAAATTCTGCCACATCTCTTCCGTAAGGAACGGAATGAAAGGAGCTGCAACAAGTGCAAATGTACGCAATGCATAATACAAAGCACCGTATGCTTCCATTTTATCAGTATCATTTCCACTCTTCCAGAAGCGACGGCGGTTTCGACGAATGTACCAGTTGTTGATCTGGTCAATAAAAGCCAGCATAGGATCAATTGCTGCACTCAAATCATAATCATCAAGAGCCGCTGTTACATCCTTTATCATCTTTTGAGAAACAGAAAGAATCCATCTGTCCAAAGGATTAACAGGAAGCTTGTTGTCAAATTCATGCCCCGTACACATCACCTTGTCAATATTTGCATATTGCACAAAGAAACTGTAGCTGTTCCACAAAGGCAGAATAATGCTCTTTATGACATCGCGGACACCTTCATCGCTGTACTTCAAGTCATCAGCCTTTACAACAGCAGAGTGCATAAGGAACAAGCGAAGGGCATCAGCACCATACATATTGATTGCTTCTACAGGATCAGTGTAGTTGCGGAGGCTCTTTGACATCTTGCGCCCGTCAGAAGCAAGGACAAGGCCATTCACAATGCAGTTTTCAAATGCAGGCTTATCAAACAGATGTGCAGCAAGGATTGTCAATGTGTAAAACCAGCCGCGCGTCTGGTCAAGACCTTCAGAAATGAAATTGGCAGGAAAATGCTTTTCAAAGTAGTCCTTATTTTCAAACGGATAATGCTGCTGGGCATACGGCATGGAACCAGACTCGAACCAACAGTCAAACACTTCTGGAATGCGGTGCATGGTGCCTTTGCCACACTTTGGACACGTAAATGTAATCTTGTCAACGAACTGCTTGTGCAAATCTTCAGGATACACACCGCTCAGCTCTTTCAGTTCTGCACGGCTTCCTACACACAGGGCATTCTTGCAGTCAGGATCATCACACTTCCAGATTGGAATTGGATTGCCCCAATACCGGTTACGGCTTACAGCCCAGTCGCGGCTTCCTGCGAGCCATTTTCCGAAACGACCTTCCTTAATGTGTGCAGGCTGCCACTTAATTTTGCTGTTGGCATTCAAAAGGCGGTCATGATAATCTGCAACCCTTACAAACCAAGAACCGATTCCGCGGTAAATGAGCGGTGAACCGCAGCGCCAGCAGTGGGGATAATTATGCAGGATCTGAGCTTTCTTTACAAGTTTGCCCTCATTTCGAAGCCGCTCGATGATGGCTTTGTCTGCATCCTTAACAAAAAGCCCCTCATACTCGGGAACTTCTTTCGTAAACTTACACTCGGCATCTATCGGCTGTACATTCGGAACACCGCTTCCACGGAAAATCTTGTTGTCATCCTCACCAAACGAAGGTGCAATATGAACAATTCCCGTTCCGTCTTCCGTAGTAACATAGTCTGCATTAAACATGCGGAATGCACCTTTTTCACACTTCTGCTGGGAAATTTCCGCACAACGAGCAGCATCCTTCAATTCTGCAAAATAAGGGAATAGAGGTTCATACTCAGCATCAATGAAATCCTTTCCCTTTGCCCTGTATATGATTTCATATTCAGATTCATCCTTGTAGTAGGCAGAAATGCGTGCCTCGGCAAAGATATAGAAGTCCCCGCTCGCCTTGTCCAAAAGCTTGACATAATCAATGTCAGGTCCCATACAAAGTCCCAGGTTAGACGGCAACGTCCATGGTGTTGTAGTCCATGCCATGAAATACGTCTTTCCGTTCGCCATATCAGGGTCATTCACTCCCAACGGAGCCTTTGTAACCTTAAAGCGAACAGTCACCGTCTGATCATTCACGTCTTTGTAGCCTTGGGCAAGCTCATGCGTAGAAAGAACGGTGGCACAGCGCGGACAATAGGGAAGAATATACTGGCCTTCATAAATAAGCCCTTTGTCCCAGAGAGACTTTGCAACCCACCATATTGATTCCATAAAGTCCGGATTCATGGTCTTGTAATCATTGTCAAAGTCAACCCAGCGTCCCATGCGAGTAATCGTCTTGCGCCACTCAGCAGTGTACTTCAAGACAGAAGCCTTACACTTTTCATTAAAGTTTGCAACGCCATAAGCTTCAATTTCATGCTTGGAATTTATGCCAAGCTCCTTTTCTATAAGATTTTCAACAGGCAATCCGTGGCAGTCCCATCCAAAACGGCGCTCAACCTTTTTGCCCTTCATAGTCTGATAGCGGGGAATGATGTCTTTTATAGTTGAAGGAATAAAGTGTCCAAAGTGAGGAAGTCCAGTTGCAAACGGAGGACCATCAAAAAAGATATATTCCTCAGCACCCTCACGCTGGGAAACAGATTTCTTAAAAGTATCATTATCCTTCCAGTACTGAAGGATTTCTTCTTCCTGCTTGGGGAAGTTTGCCTTAGAATCTACCGGCTTATACATGTCGTGAAAACCTCTGTGTCCATTTAAAATATAACAATCACTATATCACAATTGTCTTTTTTGTTCCATAGTATTCCAATACAATGTCACCATGTGCCTAAATGTACGCCCTCAAAGTGTCCTAATGCACGGCAACCGTGTGTCCTAATGCACGACTGCATTTCGTTCAAAAGCAAGGCCACTATGCCTTCTAAGGAATCATCGGACAATGCAGCAAGCATTTATCAGAGGTTCCCATAAGAATGCAATCTCATTATAATGTATCCATGAACATACCTGCATACATCAAAAGTGGCGACACAA